>JAKSBI010000375.1 GCA_022361215.1 Hyphomicrobiales bacterium
CTTGATGGACCTGCGCACCGCGCACGCCGAATTCGAGCCGGACCCCATCGTCGACACGGGCCGGACCGGGCCTTGCGCCCTCGGTCGCGGAACGGCCCGTTTCACCGCGGCGGACCCGAAGCCTCGCAAGACCGCACGAACGATATCGTTGAGCCGGACAGGCCGGCGGAAAACTCTGCAAGAACAGGGAGGAAAAACATGGGTGTTTCACGAAGGACGCTTGTCGTCGGCACGATTTCGGCGGCGGCGGTCGGTGCCACGGTCGCCAGCGGCGACGCCGCATCGTCGGCCGAAAAAGCTGCAGAGGCCGAAAAGGTGGGCATCGACGCCGGAAGCCCTGAACTGCTCACGCGCATGATCCGTGTCATGTACCCCCACGCCCGTTTTCCCGACGGGCCGTACGAGCGGACGGCCGATGCGGTCGTTGCGGCCGCGAACAAGACGCCGGGCCAGGCCCTGGTGCTCGAGGCCGGTCTCAGGGAGCTCGAGGCCAAGTCCTTCGCCGACCTCGACGACGCGGCCGCGACCGCTCACCTCGAGGCCATAGAGGGATCGCCGTTCTTCGCGCTGGTGCGCAGCACCGCCGTTGTGGCGCTCTACGGCGACCACGAGGTTTGGAAGCTGCTGGGCTACGAGGGACCCAGCTTCGACGAGGGCGGATACATCGACCGCGGCTTCGACGACCTCGACTGGCTGCCCGATCCGCGAATCACCGAGCATTAGGGCGGAGGGCAAAGCAATGAGCAAGATCGCGAAAGACGAAAGCGCCGTCGTCATCGTCGGTTCGGGCGCCGGCGGCGGAACGATGGCTTACGAGCTGACCAAGGCGGGGATCCCTTGCGTGCTGCTGGAGGCCGGACCTCACCTTACGGGCAAGGACTACGTCAACGACGAGTGGGAGGCCTTCGGGCAGATGGCATGGCTCGACGCCCGCACGACCAGCGGATCGTGGCGCGTCGCCAAGGACTTCGCGGGCCTGCCGGCCTGGCTGGTCAAGGCGGTCGGCGGCACCACCACCCATTGGGCAGGCGCCACCCCCCGCTTCCTGGATTACGAGTTCAAGACCCTGTCGACATACGGCAAGGTCGACGGTGCCACCCTTCTGGACTGGCCGATCACGCTGGAGGATCTTGCGCCCTACTACGACCGGGCCGAGAAGGACATGGGATCGACCCATTGCCACGGCCGGCCGCCATTGCCGGCGAACAACAACTACAAGGTGTTTGCCAACGGCGCCGAGCGCGTCGGATACGAAAAATACGCGACCGGCCCCTATGCCACCAACGCCGAGCCCTATGACGGGCGCCCCGGCTCCATACAGGACGGGTTCAACTTCCAGGGCGACAAGCACGGGTCGAAATGGAGCACCTTGGTGCGCGAGATCCCGCGGGCCCTCGAAACCGGAAAGCTCGATCTGCGGCCGAAGTCCCATGCGGCCAAGATCACCCACGACGCGTCCGGCCGTGTCGACGCGGTCCTGTACATCGATGAGAACGGCAACCTGCACCGTCAGGCCGCGAAGGCCGTTTGCGTCGCCGGCAACTCCATCGAGACCCCACGGCTGCTGCTGCTGAGCGCGAGCGCGAGGTTCCCGAACGGACTGGCCAACAGCTCCGATCACGTCGGCCGCAACTACATGCGTCACATGACCGGCTCGGTCTATGCCCGTTTCGAGAAGCCGGTGCGCATGTATCGCGGCGAGACCATGGCCGGGTTCATCGCCGACGAGGTGCGGCACGATCCGGCCCGCGGTTTCGTGGGCGGGTTCTACATGGAGACGCTGGCGCTCGGGCCCGCTTTCCTTGCGAGCTTCCTCGATCCGGGTGCATGGGGCGCCAAGTTCACCGACATGATGGACGGTTACGAGAACGTGGCGGGCTTGTGGATCGTCGGCGAGGACATGCCGCAGGCCGGCAACCGGATCACGCTTTCGGACAGCCAGCGCGACCAGTGGGACCTGCCCGTGGCCAACGTTCACTTCGACGATCATCCGAACGACGTGGCGATGCGCGCTTACGCTTACGAGAAGGCCGAAGCCATGTACAAGGCGGTCGGCGCCGTTCAAACCCACCGGACGCCGCCCTACCCGTCGACCCATAACCTCGGCACCTGCCGCATGAGCGAGAAGCCGGAGGACGGTGTCGTCGACCGCTGGGGGCGTGCCCATGACGTGCCGAACCTGTTCGTCTCCGACGGCTCGGTGATGACCACGGGCGCGGCCGCCAACCCGACCCTGACGATCGTGGCCCTCGCCAAGCGTCAGGCCGATTATCTGGCCAAGGCGTTGAAGAGCGGCAACATCTAGCCCGTCTTTCTCCCCCTAGAGCAATGGCGCGATCATTCTGATCGCGCCATTGCTCTAGCTCTTTGTTGAAGCATGTCTTTTGTCCCGAAACCGGTATCCACTTTCGGGAGACATGCTCTAGTGCGGTGGCGGCCGCGAGGCCACCCCGCGCTTTTTCGGCTTATTGGTATCGGCCGTGCTTCTGCAGCACCTCGATC
>JAKSBI010000420.1 GCA_022361215.1 Hyphomicrobiales bacterium
CCGCCGTCGTATCTGCCTGTCGGAGCTTCAGATCATCCTGCTGTTGCGCGAGGGGCGCCGCGGCGCCAGCGGGCGACTGACCACGGCAGCGCAGCTCGTGGTCGGCTCCGGACGGCCCGACAGCCTGAAGCTGGCGGTCAGAGAGCTTGCCGGCCTGCTCGATGCCACCGGGAGCCGGCCGCACACGCACGGCACCCGCACCCTGCACTAGGGCCTGCGGACATTCACCTTGTGGATGTCCGCAGGCCCTAAGCCCTATTCGACGGCGACGAGGTGGCCGTCGGACACTTCGGTGAACTCGATCGGCTCCGGCTTGTAGCCGGCCGGCCGGGCCGCGCTCGGGATCTCGTCGGCAAGCAGCTTTCGCTTCGCGCGCTTGGCGCTCGGATCGGCCACCGGCACGGCGGACAGCAGCTTGCGCGTATAGGAGTGCTGCGGGTCCTCGAACACCGCCCGCCGCGGTCCGATCTCGACGATACGGCCCAGATACATGACCGCCACACGATGGCTGATGCGCTCCACCACCGCCATGTCGTGCGAGATGAACAGGTAGGACAGCGACAGCTCCTCCTGCAGGTCCATCATCAGGTTGATGACCTGAGCCTGAATCGTGACGTCGAGCGCCGAGACGGCCTCGTCCGCCACGATCAGGCTCGGCCGGACGCCGAGTGCGCGCGCGATGCAGAGTCGCTGGCGCTGGCCCCCGGAAAACTCGTGCGGAAACCTGTCGTAGTGTTCGGCCCCCAGGCCGACCTTGCGCAGCAGCTCGACCACCCGGGCGCGGACCTCCGTCTTCGGCACGACGCCATGCACCCGCATCGGCTCGCCGATGGAGGCGCCCGCCGACATGCGCGGGTTCAGCGACGAGTAGGGGTCCTGGAAGATCATCTGCATCTTCCGCCGGAAGGGCTTCAGCGCCTGGTGGCCCAGACCCACCAGCTCCTGGGATTCGTATTTGATCGACCCGCCCACGGGCCGCTCGAGCCCGAGCAGCGTACGCCCCGTCGTCGACTTGCCGCAGCCGCTCTCGCCGACCAGCGCGAGGGTCTCTCCGCGGCCGAGCGTGAAAGAGACGTCCTCCACCGCATGCACGCGGGCGAGGATGCGGGACAGAATGCCCCCGGTGATATCGAAATAGGTGCGCAGACCCTCGACCTCGACGAGGGGGTCTGCGCCGTTGGATTTCGTCTTGCTGGCGGCGGCCATGCCGTCCTCCCCTGTTGGCGCGTTCCGGTCAGCCGCTGCTGCTCGCGGCTTCGGAGAAGGTGCCGCGCACCTCGACATTGACGAATTTCTCGGGCGCGTCCTTGCCCTTCATGCTGCCCAGCCGCGGCACGGCGTTGAGAAGCGCCTGGGTGTAGGGGTGCTGCGGTTTCGCAAACAGATCGATGGCCGGGCCTTCCTCGACCTTCTCCCCTTCCAGCATCACCGCGACGCGGTCCGCGATCTCCGCGACCACGCCCATGTCGTGGGTGATGAACAGGACCGACATGCCGATCTCCTCCTGCAGAGCCTTGATGAGATCGAGGATCTGCGCCTGGATCGTCACGTCGAGCGCGGTCGTCGGCTCGTCGGCGATGAGCAGGCTCGGCCGGCAGGCGAGCGCCATGGCGATCATCACCCGCTGCCGCATGCCGCCCGAAAGCTGATGGGGATACTGATTGAAGCGCTTCTCGGTCTCCGGGATGCGCACCAGCTCGAAAAGCTCCATGGCCTGGCGGCGCGCCTCGTCCTCGGATTTGTCCTGATGGCGTCGGATCGTCTCCATCACCTGAAAGCCGTTGCGCAGCACCGGGTTCAGCGAGGTCATCGGCTCCTGGAAGATCATCGAGATGTGCCGGCCGCGAATGTCCTGCATCTGCTCCACCGTGCAGGACCTGATGTCGTAGCTCTCGTCGTCGGAGACGCGCAGCCGGATGCTGCCGCCGGGCATGATGCCGTGGGCGTATTCGTTCAGGCGCATCAACGACAAGGCGGTCACGGATTTCCCGGAGCCGGACTCGCCCACCAGCGCCAGCGTCTCGCCCCGGTCGATATGGAAGGACACGCCGCGCACGGCCTTGACCACGCGATTGCGCTCCAGAGGGAAATGAACGTGAAGGTCGTCCACTTCCAGCAGTCTTCGGTTCGTCATTCTCCCCCCTTCAACCGCACATGACGCCTTCGCCGCCTTCTCCGGTTGTCCATCCCGAGGCGGCCGGCGTTTCCTTTCGCTTCAGCGCACGCGGCCCGGCCGGCCCGCGCGGCGTCGAACGGGCCGTACAATAGTCGCTGCGCGCATATGCCGGTAATGGAATTGATGAATGGTGATTATTCGATTTCACGCATGAATGGGCCGCGCAGCCTGTCGTCGCGATCAGTGGTACATCGTCGATTGCATGTCGAACCGATCGATCCGGGCGTCGTCGTCCGCGTCGTCGCCGACCTGATCGGCCGCCTGCGGAGCGAGATCGGCGAGCGAGACGTTGGTCAGGAAGAACATGACGCAGCTCTTCAGTGCCGCCCAGAGCAGATCGGTCCCCTGAAGGTCTCGGACACCCTCAGCCTCGATCGTGTCGGTATTCGGCGGATGGGGCGCAAAGTCGGACGGCGCATCGACGGCCTGAAAGATCTCCGCGACAGTGATTTGATCGGCAGGCTTGGCGAGAGCGTAGCCACCGCCGGGCCCATGGCGCGAAACCACCAGCCCGGCGTCGCAGAACCGCGCCATGAGGGCCTCGGTATAGGACACGGGGCAATTGGTCCATTCGGCCAGGCCCTTTGTCGTGCAAGGTCCGTCCGCGCTCTGCATCGCCAGACGCACCAGTGTCTCGACGCCCATATAGGCACTGCTGCTGATCTGCATCGTCTGAGGCCTCCTATCGCCACCATCGGCACGCAAATAGTTTCGAAACCGAACTATTTTAGTATGGAATCGAAATTACCATCTGGTCAAGGTGATTTCGAAACGCTACTATCCGATGCGTCGAGAGGCCCATTGAAAGGAGCTTGGAATGAAAAGCCGCCTTATCGCCGAACTGATCCTGCATCTGGGCCGGATCGCGGCGGGCGACGGCCTCGTGAGCGGTCTGACGCCGGTCCAGTGGGCCGGATTGAGATATTTCGCGCGCGCCAACCGCTTCTCGCGCACGCCCTCGGCGTTCGCCGCGTTCCATGGCACGACCCGCGGCACCGCCTCTCAGATGATCAAGGGGCTGGTTGCGCAGGGCTTGCTGAAACAGAGCCGGTCCCAGGCCGACGGTCGAAGCGTGAGGCTCGACCTGACGGACAAGGCCAGGGCCATCGTCGCCGACGACCCCATCGAGGCGCTGGTCCGGGCCGCGGATGCGCTGCCCCCGGGCGTCCGCGGCAATTTCTCGGCCGGTCTTCAGCGCATGCTCGGACGCGTCGCGTCGGAGACGGGCAAGCCGCGGTTCGGCACCTGCGAGACCTGCGCGCATTTCGAAGGCGGGGGCTGCTGTCAGGAGGACGGGCGAACCGCGTATGAATGCGCGTTCCTGAACGCGCCGCTCATGGACGCGGAGCTGGACGAGCTCTGCATCAACTTCGCGCCCGGCAAGTCCGGCGCCCCACGCTCGCCGGGCATCGGGAGGGCATAGAGATGTCTTCGCTCTCCCGGACGGCCATCCAGCTCGGCGACAACCAGGTCACCATCGATGCCGAAGCGCTGGCGCCGAAGCTCGGCCTTACCGTCGAGGCCCTGAAGGAGAACATGGCCCGGGGCCATGTCATGGGCGTCGTCGAAACCGGCATGGATGAGGATGCGGGCCGCATACGTCTCACGTTCCGCTACGGCACGCGGGTTTGGCGCATCGTGATCGAGCCCGACGGCCGCCTGATCGAGGACCCGGCGCCGGCCGCCAAAGCGGCGCCCAAGGCCGGTCCGTTCAAGCTGCTCGATCTGGTGAAGACTGCGCCGTGACGGTCGCGCGCAGGGCGGGCTGCCGGCGCTGCCGGCCCGTCAATCGAGGAAGGTGGTCTCCAGGCTCGCGGCCGCGATCATCATGTCCAGATAGATGACCTTGTTGGTCGCCATGAGCAGATCGTTGCGCTCGAACGGCTTCGGCGGATCGCATCGGGCGATGATGTCGGCGAACCGTTCGCTGAACCAGGCATAGGCGGCGATGTAGTCGCTCAAGTCGACGCCTGCCGCGTAATGCTGCACGTTGATCTTCACCACATGAGTCTTGTAGGCGGCGTCGAAGCCGCCCGCGAACAGGGCGCTCCAGTAGCCGAGCTGCGCCGCTTTGAGCCGCGGCAGATCCCTGCCCTCGAAAATGATGTGCAGGTCGTTGGCGAACAGATGCGCGTAGAACGCCTCGATCAGATCGGGCATATGCGGCTCGATCTCAGCCCACGCCGCCTTGGCCGCTTCGAGCTGCGCCGCGTCGAGACCGAGCAGGCCGGCGAAACGCCGAACGTCCTTCGTAATCTGTTGGTCCACGCCAAAACTCCTCTTTGCCGGCCGGGCACGCCCGTCCCCCGGACTGTCCTGCCGGCTCGCTGCCAATCCTGCAAGTGAGAGCCCGCCGGCGCCGCTGTGCCGGATACACGGGGTGTGACCGCCCCGCCGCCGCCGCGGCAGCGCTTGCGAACGCCTCAGGTGCCGCAGAAGGTCTGCCGCACGACCTGCTCGGGCCTGGGAGGCTGGCAATAGCGTGCATCGCCGGCCCAGTCCTCGTAGGGCGATGCAAGAGCGGTCATGAGGTCGTCGAAGGGTGAGAAGTCCTCGCCGTCGACCGCCGCGGCGATGATCTCCTCGACCAGATGATTGCGCGGGATCACGGCCGGGTTGACCGCGCGCATGGCGTCCCGGCGCTCGGCATCGCCGACAGGCTCTTGCGTCAGCCGCTGCCGCCAGCGTACGGCCCAGGCGTCGAACGCCTCGGGATCGTCGAAGAGCGTGCGCACCTGCTCGTCCGAGCCGGGGTCGGCAGCGGCCGCGTCGCACAAGCGCCTGAAGGTCAGCGTGAAGTCGGCACCGTTCTCCGCCATGCATTCGAGCAGGTCCTGCGCCAACGCCATGTCGCCCTCCCGCTGTTCCAGAAGGCCGATCTTGGCGCGCAGCCCGGCGAGGTAGGCCGCTTCGAACAGGCCGGGGAACGTGCCGATCGCCGCTTCGGCCTCCCGGACCGCGTCGTCTTCCGATTCGCCCAATAGCGACAGGAGCGCCTGGGCGAGGACGGCAAGGTTCCAGTGCGCGATGCGCGGCTGGTTGGCGTAGGCGTACCGGCCCCACTGGTCGATCGAGCTGTAGACGGTGTCCGGATGGTACGTGTCCATGAAGGCGCAGGGACCGTAATCGATGGTCTCGCCGGCGATCGACATGTTGTCGGTGTTCATCACGCCATGAATGAAACCGATGAGCTGCCAGCGCGCGACGAGCTCGGCCTGACGGGCGACGACCGCCTCCAGCAGCGCGCGAGGCGGGCGGTCCGACCGGGCCGCCTCCGGGTAGTGGCGGGCGATGACATGGTCGCAGAGAAGGCGCAGGGCCTCCACGTCGCCGCGCGCGGCGAAGAACTGAAAGGTGCCGACGCGCACATGGCTGCGGGCCACGCGGGTCAGGATCGCGCCGGGAAAGGCGCGCTCGCGCTGGATCCGCTCGCCCGTGGTCACGGCGGCCAGCGCCCGCGTGGTCGGAACGCCGAGCGCCGCCATCGCCTCGCTGACGACATATTCGCGCAGCACCGGACCGAGCACGGCCCGCCCGTCGCCCCTGCGCGAGAACGGTGTACGGCCCGCGCCTTTGAGCTGGATGTCGCGGCGCACGCCGTCCCGATCGATCACCTCGCCCAGCAGGATCGCCCGACCGTCCCCCAGTTGCGGCACCCATGTGCCGAACTGATGACCGGCATAGGCCATGGCCAGCGGCTCGGCCCCGTCCGGAAGGCGGTTGCCGGCGAAGATCTCCACGCCCTCCGGGGAGGACAGCTCGTCCGGGTCCAGTCCCAGGTGCCGCGCGAGCCCGTCGTTCAGCCGGATCAGCCGAGGCGCCGGCACCGGGGAGGGAGACAGCTTTGCGGAAAACCTGTCGGGCAGGCGCGCATAGCTGTTGTCGAAGGCAAAGACGGTGTCGGCGCTCTGGAGTGTGCTCATGTCCAATGACGAGGCTTTGTTGCCGGGTGGGTTGGAGGCGGTGGCGTGGCTTGACCCGCCGCGTCCATCGTATATGGGCCGGGCTCGCGGACGCTCGGGCGCCGGGTCGCACTGACATAGCACGCAGGACAGCCTCTCGGCCACAAGACGGCTGCGTCGGCGCTCCTGTCGATAGCCAGACCCTCTTGCCTGTGTGATCGCTCGACCCCGGCGATTGATAGCGAAGCGAAGCTATCTTGCGCCTGCCAGCCTAGTCAAGATAGTAGCGGAACGCTATCATATGCCCGCTCTGCGAAGGGCGCGCATGATGGCGGCATCCCGCCAGTGTCGCGGGTTTCGCTCGAACAGCTCAGGTGACGAAGACGCTTGTGACGACGAAAGCGCCCGAAACAGATCTGCCGGACCGTTTGCGGGTCTATCTGCAGGGCGTTGCGGCGACCGGCGGTCCGGTGACCTATGCCGAGGCGGCCCGCGCCCTGGGGCTGGAGGGTCCCCAAAAGATCCATCGGGTCGCGATGGCGCTCGAGCAACTGATGGCGGAGGATGCGGCCGCCGGCCGGCCATTCGTCGCCGCGCTGGTGATCAGCAAGGCGCGCAACGGCTCTCCTGCGCCGGGTTTTTTCGATATGGCCCGGCGCCTCGGCCGATTGCCGGCCGAGGCCGGCGGCATGGAGGCCGCGGCCTTTCACCGGGCGGAGGTCGAGGCGGCGCAGGCGCACCACTGCCGCGCGGCCAACCCGGCCCCGCCGGCAAACAGCTTCGAGCGCTTCATCGGCCCCGCGCCCGACGCGACGGCGCCGGCGGGCCACCGGCACACGCACTCACGACGGGACCCCGCCCAAGAATGACGCCTGCCGACATCTTCGCAGCCCCCATGACACAGACCCGATTGCACCGGCGGCGCCGATAACATGGACCCGCTGACACAGGGCGCGGTCGGGGCGGCGCTGCCGCAGGCGACGCGCAGCAAGACGCAGGTCGGCATCGCCGGTGCCCTCGGCTTCGTCGCCGGCCTGGCGCCGGATCTGGACGTTCTCATCCGCTCCGAGGCCGACCCGCTGAAGTTCCTCGAATATCATCGCCAGTTCACGCATTCACTGATCGCCATTCCGATCGGCGGCCTGCTCTGCGCCCTGGCGCTGCACTGGATTCTGGGGCGGCGTTGGCGATTGACGTTCGCGCAGACCTGTCTGTTCTGCACCCTGGGCTACGCCACGCACCCGCTGCTGGATGTCTCCACGTCCTACGGCACGATGCTGTTCTGGCCGTTCAGCACGGAGCGGGTCTCGTGGAGCATCGTTTCCATCGTCGACCCGCTGGTCACGGTGCCGGTCGTGGTCCTGGTGGTGGCGGCCGGGCTGTCGCGGAAACCGGCGCTGGCGCGCATCGCGCTCGCCTGGGTCGGCCTCTATCTGGCGGCCGGCGCGCTGCAGCACCATGCGGCGCGGGCCATGGCCGGCGAGATCGCCGCATCCCGCGGGCATACGCCGGTCCGTATCGAGGTGAAGCCGAGCTTCGGCAACATCGTGGTC
>JAKSBI010000893.1 GCA_022361215.1 Hyphomicrobiales bacterium
CCGGTGCCGCAGCCCTCGCCCGCAAGGCAGATGCGGGGGGCGCCGCCGCGCGACGTGATCTCCGGGATCTGTGCCCCGCGGGTGGCGAGCCGCACGTCCTGCGCCGTCAGGTCCAACAGGTCGCGCAGATAGAGCCGCGGGTTCTGGGAGAAACGCGCCAGCAGCGCCTTGGCGAAGGGCGAGTGCCGGCCGGGCTCGCCGTCAGCCGCAAGCTGGCCCGAGAGCGTGGCGTTGGCGATCAGCACCGAGCTGTCCTCGGTGGCGAGCCGCGAGAGCCCGCGAAAGCCGCTGCCCGCCCGCGCCGAGCGCGTGGGGCATTGCGGGAACGGGTCGTTGCGGCAGGCGTCCAAGAGCACGATCTGCTTCGGCGCCCCCTGCACCGCCTCGAACAGCCGCTGCAACCGGAAGGCGCGCCGTGCCTTCTTCGGCTGGCAGGAGATCTCCACGTCCTTCGGCGCCAGGATGTTCTTGCCGCCGATCTCCATGCCGTGGCCCGCGAAGTAGACGAGCGCTACGGACGCCGTGTCCGCCGCCTCCTTGAAGGCCTCGACCGCGTCCAGAAAGTCCGCCCGCGACAGGTCGTAATGCTCCGAGACCACGAAGCCGCTCTTCTTCAGCAGCGCCGCGATCGCCTTCGCATCCGGTACGGGATTCTTCAGCGGCACCAGATGCTCGTAGCCCGAGATGCCGATGACCAGCGCAACGCGATTGGCCGCGGCGGGCGACGCGAAGACGGAGACGAGAGCCAGGGCGAGAGCGAGGGGGGCGAGGAGCGCGCGTTTCATGGGCCAGCCACCATGCAGAGGATCAACCGATCGAACCATGCCCCGGAATTGTGGGTGGGATTTTGGGGGTTGGCGCGTTGCAGGTCCAGCGGAATTCGGCCGGCGCCGCCAGCCCAGATGCGAACGCTCATCCACAGCCATAGAGCCGCAGCATTCGCGCCACTCTTGGAGCCGAATAGTTGCCATGTTTTACTGCCGCCCTTGAAATCCGCGATCTTAGAATCAGGACTGGGGGCAAGAGATGTGGGGGCATGGCGTCCGTAACTTGGCGCTTGCGGCTTTGTTGGCCGCGGTCGCACCGCCTGCCGCGGCCGAGGAGTTCGAGGTCGGGAACTGGCTCGGCGAGGCCGTCCACGACAAGCACGGAGACTTCCAGGCTTGCGAGATCTGGGCCGAGTATGACGGCGACATCACGATCTACTTCACGGTCTTTCGCGACTACGAATGGAGCATCACCTTCCGCAATCCGGATTGGAACCTGGTCGAAGGACGCGAGGTGAAGACGGCGCTGCTGATCGATAATTATGCGCCGATCGTCGTTCGCGCCCAGGTCGTCGGCAAGACGCAGATCTCCGCCAGGTTGCAGAACTCCGATCGCGTGGTCCGAGCGCTGACGCGCGGCCGGGTCATGCGCGTCAGGACAAGGGACGGCGTGCTGGAGTTCCGTCTGACCGGAACCTTCAGGGCCATTACGCGGCTCTCGGAGTGCGTCGCCAGCCAGCTCGCGGCCGGCCGTAAGCCGCGCGGCGGCGGCGCCTTTGCCGGGGCCTCGCGCGGCGGCGGCGACGCCTTCGCGAGCGCCTCGCGCGCCGAGCGGAACCCGGCACCGGGCACGACCGCCCATCAGCGCATCGACCGGGCCGAGGCCACGGTCTTCGTCACGAACCTGCTGTCCAGGGCCGGCATCACGGGCTATCGGATCATACCGCCCGCACAGTACCAGAAGTACCGGCTGAGCAACTTCGACGTCCTCTGGCAGCGCGCGGACGGCATCTATGGCGGGTTCAACGGCCTGAAGAACATGCAGCATCTGGACCTGGACCGCGAGGGGGGCCGCCTGATCTCCAACGCCGCCGCGTCGTGCAAAGGCGACCTGGCATCGGGGAAGAAACGCGCCGCGGCCAAGGACGGCGTCGAGATCCGTCGGATCTTCGCGGCGTGCCGGAACTCGGAAACCGATTTCGAGATCCATTACACGCTGGTGAAGACCGCCGGCGGCACGGTCATACAGCTCGCCCATGCCATCCTGGGCCGTCCCGAAGACGGGCAGGATCAAGTCCCCCTCGCCGAGGCCGACAATTCTCTGATCCAGACCGCGAACTGGTCGCAGCTCGACTGAGCCGCCGCGTGCGGGTCGAAAGGTTGGGGGCTATTGAGCGCCAAGATGCCCGAGCTTCGGATAGCTTTCAGGCGGTTTCGCTAGGCCGGCCCATGAACACGCCGCAGGACCGCACGCAAAAAGCCGAACAGCGGCCTTCGCCGAATATTCGCCACATTTAGATGTTCACCTTTTGGTCCAAATCGGAATTCAGGATGGGGTGTCATATGTGGGGGCATCGCATGCGCATCTTGGCGCTGGCGGTCGTTATGGCCGCGTTCGTTGCGCCGGCCCAGGCCGAGCGGTTCAAGGTCGGAAGCTGGGTCGGCAAATCCTACAACGACAAGAGCGGCCAGTTCGTCAGCTGCTCGATGGCCGCGACCTACAAGAGCGGCATAACGATGATGTTCACGATCACCAAGGCCTATGAATGGGGCATCACGCTCCACAAGGCCGACTGGGACCTGGTGACGGACAGGCGGGTGAACGCCGCCTTGCTGATCGACGATTACGAGCCGATCGTGGTGCAGGGCGTGGTCACCAGCCGGACCACCATCACGGCGCCGCTGAAGAACTCCAATCGCGTGGTCAACGCCATGCGGCGCGGCTACGTGATGCGCATCAAGACGAAGGACGGTGTGGAGGAGTTCAGCCTGAAAGGCACCTACAACGCGATCGCACGGCTTTCCAAATGTGTCGCCAACCAGATCGCGGTCAGCCGGCATGTGAGCGACAATGCCTTCGCCGGCGCCGCGCGGGACGCCGACCGACCGGCGGCCTCCAGGCAGGGCTATGAGCGCATCGACAAGACGACCGCGACGATCTTCGTCTCGAACCTGATGTCCAGCGCCGGCATCACCGGTTTCGAGATCCTTCCGCCGTCGCAGAACATTTTGAAGAGCTTCGATGTCGTCTGGCGCCGGCCGGACGGCATCATCGGCGGGTTCAACGGCTTTAGAAACGTCAAGCACCTGAATCTGGATGCCGAGGCGGCCAGGATGATGTCCGGCGAGGCGGCAACATGCAACGGCGACCTGGCATCGGGCAAGAAGCGCGCTGCCTCCAAGAATGGCATCGAGATCCGCAGGATCTTCGTGGCCTGCCGGAACTCGGATTTCGATTTCGAGACCCACTACACGCTGGTCAAGACGCCGGGCGGCACGATCATTCAGCTCGCCCATGGGCTATGGGGAAAGGCTGCCCGGAAGCCGGCGCCCGCGCCCGTCGGCGACGCGGACAGGGCGTTGATCCAGAGCGCGAACTGGTCGCAGCTGGATTAACGGGGGCTGCCGCAGGGCAAAGCCTCGGGAGACAGGCCGACCGGCCTCCTCCGAAGCG
>JAKSBI010000102.1 GCA_022361215.1 Hyphomicrobiales bacterium
AAACGACGTCGCCGTCGCACCCCCACCTTCAGACAAAACCTTCGTAATCGCTGCCGTCAGCGTCGTCTTACCATGGTCAACATGACCAATCGTCCCGATGTTGCAGTGCGGCTTCGTCCGCTCGAATTTCTCCTTAGCCATCTTGGCTCTCCACTTTTCTTATCCAAACCGTGGGATCGGGTTTCGCTCGTCAGGCAAACTTGGCCTGCACTTCCTCGGCAACTGCCTGCGGCACCTGCGCATAGTGATCGAACTGCATGGTGTATTGCGCGCGCCCCTGGCTCATGGAGCGCAGCGTGTTCACGTAGCCGAACATGTTGGCGAGCGGCACCATGGCGTTGATCACCGTGGCGTTGCCGCGCTGCTCCTGGCCGCGCACCTGGCCGCGCCGGCTGGCCAGATCGCCGTTGATCGGGCCCACATAGTCCTCCGGCGTGACGATCTCGACCTTCATGACCGGCTCGAGCAGCTTCGGCGCACATTTCTGCACGGCCTCGCGGAAGGCCGCGCGCGCGGCGATCTCGAAGGCCATGACGCTGGAGTCCACCTCGTGATAGGCACCATCGATCAGCGTCACCTTGAGGTCGAGCAGCGGAAAGCCCGCGATGACGCCGTTGTCGAGCACGCTCTGCACGCCCTTTTCCACGCCGGGGATGTACTCCCGCGGCACGTTGCCGCCGACGATCTTGCTCTCGAACTCGTAGCCGGCCTCCTGGTTCGGCTCGACCACGATCTTGATGCGCGCGAACTGTCCCGAGCCGCCGGTCTGCTTCTTGTGGGTGTAGTCGACCTCCGCCTGCTTGGTGATGGTCTCGCGGTAGGCCACCTGCGGCGCGCCCACATTGGCGTCCACCTTGAACTCCCGCTTCAGACGGTCGACGATGATGTCCAGGTGCAGCTCGCCCATGCCCTTGATCAGCGTCTGCCCAGACTCCTGATCCACCGACACGCGGAAGGACGGGTCCTCCTGCGCCAGCCGGCCGAGCGCCACCGACAGCTTTTCCTGGTCGCCCTTGGTCTTGGGCTCCACGGCCACCTCGATGACCGGCTCCGGAAACTCCATGCGCTCCAGGATCACGGCGCTGGCCGGGTCGCAGAGCGTGTCGCCGGTGGTGACGTCCTTGAGGCCGGCCAGGGCGAGAATATCGCCGGCATAGGCCTCCTTGATGTCCTCGCGGCTGTTGGAGTGCATCAGCAGCATGCGGCCGACGCGTTCCTTCTTCTCCTTCACGGTGTTCAGCACCTGCGAGCCCGATTCGAGCTTGCCGGAATAGACGCGGCAGAAGGTCAGCGACCCGACGAAGGGATCGTTCATGATCTTGAAGGCGAGCATGGAGAGCGGCTCGTCGTCCGACGATTTCCGGACGGTCTCCTCCTCGGTCTTGACGTCGATGCCCTTGATCGGCGGCACGTCGACGGGCGACGGCAGATAGTCCACCACCCCGTCCAGAAGCGGCTGCACGCCCTTGTTCTTGAAGGCCGATCCACAGAAGATCGGCACGAACAGGTTCTCGCAGGTGCCCTTGCGGACAAGCGACTTCAGCGTCTCCTCGTCGGGCTCCTCGCCCTCGAGATAGGCCTCCATCGCCGCCTCGTCGAGCTCGACCGCGGCCTCGATCAGCTTCTCGCGGTACTCGCTGGCCTGATCCGCCAGATCGTCGGAGATCTCCTCCTCGTGGAACTTGGCGCCCAGCGTCTCCTCGTCCCAGACGATGGCCTTCATCTTGACCAGGTCGACGACGCCGGCGAACTTGCTTTCCGCGCCGATCGGAAGCTGCAGGACGATGGGATTGGCGCCCAGCCGATCCTCGATCATCTCCACCGACTTCAGGAAATCGGCGCCGATCTTGTCCATCTTGTTGACGAAGATCATGCGCGGGACGCGGTACTTGTCGGCCTGGCGCCAGACCGTCTCGGTCTGCGGCTCGACGCCGGCATTGGCATCCAAGAGCGCGATGGCGCCGTCGAGCACCCTCAGCGAGCGCTCGACCTCGATGGTGAAGTCGACGTGGCCTGGCGTATCGATGATGTTGACGCGCTTGCCGTTCCAGTAGCAGGTCGTGGCGGCCGACGTGATGGTGATGCCGCGCTCCTGCTCCTGCTCCATCCAGTCCATGGTGGCGGCGCCGTCATGGACCTCGCCGATCTTATGGCTCTTGCCGGTGTAGTAGAGGATGCGTTCGGTGGTGGTGGTCTTGCCCGCATCGATGTGGGCCATGATACCGATGTTGCGGTAGTCCACGATGGGGGTTGTGCGTGCCATGGGTCTCGTGCCTCGTTCGCGCCGTTACCAGCGGTAATGAGAGAATGCGCGGTTCGCTTCGGCCATGCGGTGCGTGTCCTCCCGCTTCTTCACGGCAACGCCGCGATTGTTCGCGGCGTCGAGAAGCTCGTTGGAGAGGCGCTCCACCATGGTGTTCTCGTTGCGGCCGCGGGCCGCGGAGATGATCCAGCGGATGGCAAGGGCCTGACGCCGGTCGGTGCGCACCTCGATCGGCACCTGATAGGTGGCGCCACCGACGCGCCGCGACCGCACCTCGAGCGCGGGCATGACGTTGTCCAGCGCCTGATGGAACAACTCGACCGGGTTCTGCTTGGTCCTCTGCTCCATGGTGTCCAGAGCGCCGTAGACAATGCGCTCGGCCGCGGATTTCTTGCCGTCCTTCATGATGGAGTTCATGAACTTGGTCAGAATCACATCGCCGAATTTCGGGTCCGGGATGATCTCGCGTTTCTCAGCTCTGTGCCGACGTGACATGCCGGGTCCTCAGTTCTGTCTTCGCCTGTCGGTCGCGCCGCGGACGGGTCCGGGCGGTGACTTGCAATGCCTCTATTTGGGCCGCTTGGCCCCGTATTTCGAGCGCCGCTGACGCCGGTCCGAGACGCCCTGGGTGTCGAGCACGCCACGGATGATGTGATAACGCACACCCGGCAGGTCCTTGACGCGGCCGCCGCGGATCAGCACCACCGAGTGCTCCTGCAGGTTGTGGCCTTCGCCCGGGATGTAGCTGGTCACCTCGAAACCGTTGGTCAGCCGGACGCGCGCGACCTTCCGGAGCGCCGAGTTCGGCTTCTTCGGGGTGGTCGTGTAGACGCGCGTGCACACGCCGCGCTTCTGCGGGCAGGCCTCCATCGCCGGGACCTTGTTCCGCTTGATCGGCTTCGTCCGCTGCTTGCGGATGAGCTGCTGTATCGTCGGCATATCTGCCTTCTTCCCAGACTGCGCGCCGTGCTTCGCTGCCTGTGCACAAACGAAACGACCGTGGCACAAGCCGCGACGTCGCCCGGCGCCTCAAATAATCAGAGGATCTTTGGCCCGGGAGCCCCGGTCCGAAGATCTTGCTCCTACGTTGATCCGGTTTTGGCCGGCAGCGTCTAGCCCGCCCCTTGAGGGCAATCGCAACGGCACCCAAAATTGAGGCTACCGCCTGCCGGCAAAGTGCGCGCAACATACGCGCGGCCCCATAGGCCGTCAACCGGAATTTCCCAGGAAAAATGTAAAAGATTCAGAGGGTCCGAGCGCTGCCGGAACCGACGGCGAGGCGCCGGCGCCGTGGCTGCGAACGGCTGGGCTCGAGAGCCTTGCCGCACGCTCGCGGCAGGCTCGTCCAAAGTCCCCTAAGCGCAGGCTTGATTATAACGATATTTCTAGTTATATAGTGATAAATCAACCGCAACGGAGAGGCCCAAATGCAGGAATCCAAGGCCGCGGCCGGTTTCTCGGCGCTCGGGAACCCCACCCGGCTCGCCATCTTCCGCGTGCTGGTGCAGGCCGGCGACGGGGGCTGCCCGATCGGCGCCATTCAGCATCAGGTCGACATTCCGCTTTCCACCCTGGGGCACCATCTCCAGGCCCTGGTCCGCGCCGGCCTCGTGATCCAGGAGAAATCCGGCCGCGAGGTGATCTGCACGGCGGACTACGGCCGTCTCAACGACCTCGTCGGCTATCTGAAAGAGAACTGCTGCGCCGGCGTGCCGACCGGCGGCGCGCTGCTGGACGAGGTGGCGTCATGACGATCGCGGAAGGCGGCGCGCCGAGATCGCGCTTCCCGTCCATCCCGGTCGACCGGGTCTGGCTGACCGTCATCGCGCTGCTCGGCCTGCTGTTCCTGCAGGACAGGGCACAGGGCCTCGCCTCGCTGCAGTTTCTGCTCACCCAGCTCGTGCATGTGCTGCCCTTCCTGGCCCTGGCGGTGGCGCTCGCCGCCTATGCGACCGCGACCGGCGCGGACAATCTGATTGCCCGCGCCTTCAGCGGCCATGTGGTCATGATGATCGTGGCGTCCGCGCTCATCGGCGGCCTCTCGCCCTTCTGCTCCTGCGGCGTGATTCCCCTGATCGCGGCTCTGCTCAGCATGGGCGTGCCGCTGCCGGCGGTGATGGCGTTCTGGCTGTCCTCGCCGCTGATGGATCCGTCCATGTTCGTGCTGACGCTTGGAACCCTCGGCACGGACTTCGCCGCCGGCAAGACCATGGCGGCGGTCGGCGTCGGTCTGTTCGGCGGGTTCTCGATGCTGGCGCTCGGCCGCCTCAAGCTCTTGGAGGCGCCGCTGCGCGACGGCGTCGGCAATGGCGGCTGCGGCGGCAGCAAAGTGCGCGCACCCAAGGGCATCCATTGGCGCTTCTGGGACGAGCCCGCGCGCCGGCAGACCTTCGCGCGCGACCTGATCAAGACCGGCCTCTTCCTGGCCAAGTGGCTCTCCCTCGCCTTCCTGCTCGAGAGCCTGATGCTGGCCTATGTGCCGGGCGACTGGATCGCCGGCTTTCTCGGCGGCGACGGCCTCGGCGCCATTGCGCTGGCGGCGCTGGTCGGCGTCCCCGCCTATCTGAACGGCTACGCCGCCCTCCCCCTGATCTCCGGGCTGATCGAGACCGGCATGGCACCCGGCGCCGGCATGGCGTTTCTGATCGCCGGCGGCGTCAGCTCCTTCCCCGCCGCCATCGCCGTCTTCGCCCTGGTGCGCCTGCCGGTGTTCTTCACCTATCTGGGCCTGGCCTTCGCCGGCGCCGTGCTGTCGGGGGTGCTGTTCGCGCTCGCCGTCTGACGCCGCGGCCACCCCTTCATCGAATCGAAAAGGCCGCCCCAAGGGGCGGCCTTTTCTTCGTGCGTAAACCGAATGCGCAGCGGCGCTATTCCGCGGCACCCGTCGCCTCGGCAGCCTCCGGGATCAGCGCCGGCTCGGCCTCTTCCTCGGTCAGCTCCTCGGCGGAGGCGCGGGCGCGCTCCTCCAGGATGAGCTCGTCGCGATGGGTGGCCACCTTGCGCAGCCGGTCGAGCATGCCGCCCGTGCCGGCCGGGATCAGACGTCCGACGATGACGTTCTCCTTCAGGCCTTCCAGCGTATCGATCTTGCCGTTGACCGATGCGTCGGTGAGAACGCGGGTCGTCTCCTGGAACGACGCGGCCGAGATGAAGCTGCGGGTCTGCAGCGACGCCTTGGTGATGCCGAGCAGAATCGGGCTCGCCTTCGCCGGCGCGCCGCCCTCGGCCTCGATCTCCGCATTGCGCACGTCCAGGTCGATCCGGTCGACCTGCTCGCCCTTCAGGAACTCGCTGTCGCCGGGGTCCTCGACCTCCACCTTCTGCAGCATCTGCCGGACGATGACCTCGATATGCTTGTCGTTGATGGTCACGCCCTGCAGCCGGTAGACCTCCTGGATCTCGTTCACCAGATAGGCCGCCAGCTCCTCGACGCCCTTGATGGCGAGGATGTCGTGCGGCGCCGGATGGCCGTCGAGCAGGAACTCGCCCTTCTCGATGCGATCGCCCTCCTGCACGCTGAGGTGCCGGCCCTTCGGGATCAGATACTCGGCATTGTCCTGCTTCTCGTCGTCGGGGACGATGGAGATGCGCCGCTTGTTCTTGTAGTCGCGGCCGAACTGCACCGTGCCGCTGATCTCAGCGATGATCGCGTGATCCTTCGGGCGCCGCGCCTCGAACAGCTCCGCCACCCGCGGCAGACCGCCGGTGATGTCGCGCGTCTTGGCGCTCTCCAGCGGGATACGCGCGAGCACGTCGCCCGCCTTCACGGCCTGGCCCGGCTCGACCGAGAGAACGGCGTCCACGGACAGGAGATAGCGGGCATCGCCGCCGCGCTGCAGCTTGGCCAGCTCGCCCTTCTTGTCCTTGATGACCACCGCCGGCTTCAGGTCCGAGCCGCGCGGGCTGGCCCGCCAGTCGACGATGACGCGGTTGGTGAAGCCGGTCGTCTCGTCGTACTTCTCGTTGACGGAGACGCCCTCCATCAGGTCCTCGAAGTCGGCGGTGCCGTCGGACTCGGTCAGCACAGGCCGGGTGTAGGGATCCCACTCCGCCAGCCGCTGGCCGCGCTTGATCTTGTCGCCCTCGTCCACCCTGAGCTGGGAGCCGTAGCCGAGCTTGTGCGCGCTGCGCTCGTTGCCGTCGTCGTCGACCACCAGCACCACGCAGTTGCGGCCCATGACCATCAGGCGGCCCTGGGAGTCCTTGGCCACGTTGCGGTTGGGGATCTTGATGTGGCCGTCGTAGTTGGACTCGATGAAGGACTGGTCCACCACCTGCGCCGTGCCGCCGATATGGAAGGTGCGCATGGTGAGCTGCGTGCCGGGCTCGCCGATCGACTGCGCGGCGATGACACCCACGGCCTCGCCCATATTGACGGGCGTGCCGCGCGCCAGGTCGCGCCCGTAGCACTTGGCGCAGACGCCGTTCGTGGTCTCGCAGGTCAGCACCGAGCGGATCCGGATCTCCTGGATCTGGGCCTCCTCGATCTTCTCGACGTGGCTCTCCTCGATCAACTCGCCCTTCTTCACGATGGGCTTGTTGGTGGCGGGATCGACGACGTTCTCCACGGCCGTGCGGCCGAGCACGCGCGCGCCGAGCGTCACCACCACCTCACCGGAGTCCACCACCGCGCCGACCGTGATGCCGCGCTTGGTGCCGCAGTCGGGCTCGTTGATGATGCAGTCCTGGGCGACGTCGACCAGACGGCGGGTCAGATAGCCCGAGTTGGCCGTCTTCAGCGCCGTGTCGGCCAGGCCCTTACGGGCGCCGTGGGTCGAGTTGAAGTACTCGAGCACCGACAGGCCTTCCTTGAAGTTGGAGATGATCGGCGTCTCGATGATCTCGCCCGAGGGCTTGGCCATGAGGCCGCGCATGCCTGCGAGCTGCTTCATCTGGGCGGGCGAGCCGCGGGCGCCCGAATGGGCCATCATGTAGATCGAGTTGACGGGCAACTGGCGGCCCGACTCGTCGTCGACCTCGACCGCGGAGATATGGTCCATCATCTCCTTGGCCACGTCCTCGGTGCACTTGGCCCAGGCGTCGACCACCTTGTTGTACTTCTCGCCCTTGGTGATCAGGCCGTCATTGTATTGCTGCTCGTACTCGCGCACGAGATTGTGGGTCTCGTCCACCAGCGCGTCCTTGTTCTCCGGCACCACCATGTCGTCCTTGCCGAAGGAGATGCCCGCCTTGCAGGCGTAGGAGAAGCCGAGGCCCATGATCCGGTCGCAGAAGATCACCGTCTCCTTCTGACCGCAGTGGCGGTAGACCACGTCGATCATGTGCGAGATCTCGCGCTTGGTGAGCAGGCGGTTGACCAGATCGAACTCGGTGCCGGGCTGGCGCGGCAGCAGCTCGCCGAGCAGCATGCGCCCCGGCGTCGTCTCGTGGATCTCGCTGACCGGCTTGCCGTCGGCGTCGACGGTGACGAACCGGCCCTTGATCTTCGAGTGCAGGGTGACGATGCCGGCGTCGAGCGCGTGCCGGATCTCCGACACGTTGCCGAAGGCCATGTCCTGGCCCGGCTCGTTCTCCAGCATGATCGAGAGATAGTAGAGGCCGAGGACGATGTCCTGGCTCGGCACGATGATCGGCGAGCCGTTGGCCGGGTGCAGGATGTTGTTGGTGGACATCATCAGCACGCGCGCCTCGAGCTGCGCCTCCAGCGACAGCGGCACGTGCACCGCCATCTGGTCGCCGTCGAAGTCGGCGTTGAAGGCGGCGCAGACCAGCGGATGAAGCTGGATCGCCTTGCCCTCGATGAGCACGGGCTCGAAGGCCTGGATGCCCAGACGGTGCAGCGTGGGCGCGCGGTTGAGCAGCACCGGATGCTCGCGGATCACCTCGTCGAGGATGTCCCAGACCTCGGGCTTCTCGCGCTCCACCAGCTTCTTCGCCTGCTTGACCGTGGAAGCCATGCCCTTGGCGTCGAGACGGGAATAGATGAACGGCTTGAACAGCTCCAGCGCCATCTTCTTCGGCAGGCCGCACTGATGCAGCATCAGCTCCGGCCCGACCACGATCACCGAGCGGCCGGAATAGTCCACGCGCTTGCCGAGCAGGTTCTGGCGGAAGCGGCCCTGCTTGCCCTTCAGCATGTCGGCCAGCGACTTCAGCGGGCGCTTGTTGGCGCCGGTGATGACGCGGCCGCGGCGGCCGTTGTCGAAGAGCGCGTCGACGGCCTCCTGCAGCATCCGCTTCTCGTTGCGGATGATGATGTCCGGCGCGCGCAGCTCCATCAGCCGCTTCAGCCGGTTGTTGCGGTTGATGACGCGGCGGTAGAGGTCGTTCAGGTCCGACGTGGCAAAGCGGCCGCCGTCGAGCGGCACCAGCGGGCGCAGCTCCGGCGGGATCACCGGCACCACGGTCAGGATCATCCACTCCGGCCGGTTGCCGGACTGGATCAGCGCCTCGATCACCTTGAGCCGCTTGGCCAGCTTCTTCGGCTTCAGCTCGGAGGTGGACTCGGCGATCTCGACGCGCAGGTCCTCGCCGATCTTCTTCAGATCCAGATTGGTGAGAAGCTCGCGGATGGCCTCCGCGCCGATGCCGGCGGTGAAGCTGTCCTCGCCGAACTCCTCCTGAGCCTGGATATACTCCTCCTCGGTCAGGAGCTGGCGCTCCTGCAGCGTGGTCAGCCCCGGCTCGACGACGATGAAGCTCTCGAAATAGAGCACGCGCTCGAGATCCTTGAGCGTCATGTCGAGCAGCAGGCCGATGCGGCTCGGCAGCGACTTCAGGAACCAGATATGGGCGACCGGCGCGGCCAGCTCGATATGGCCCATGCGCTCGCGGCGCACCTTGGCCAGGGTCACCTCGACGCCGCACTTCTCGCAGATGTCGCCCTTGTACTTCATGCGCTTGTACTTGCCGCACAAGCACTCGTAGTCCTTCACCTGACCGAAGATACGGGCGCAGAACAGGCCGTCACGCTCGGGCTTGAACGTGCGGTAGTTGATCGTCTCCGGCTTCTTGATCTCGCCGAAGGACCAGGACAGGATCTTCTCCGGGCTCGCGATCGAGATCCTGATCTGATCGAAGGTTTGCTGTTGAGCCTGGGGATTGAAAAGGTTCGCGACCTCTTGGTTCATCCGCTGTCTCCTGTGCGGCGGCCCGTTTCAGGCCGCCAGTGGTCTTCGCGTCACGTCTGGTTCGAGCTCGAGTCCGGCATCGTTCGGGCCGGCCCCGAACTCACTCCGCCGCCTCGGCCGGCGGCAACTGCGGCCGGGCCGGGCCGCCCTGGTCGTCACGCGACTGCATCAAATCGACGCTCAGGCCGAGGGCCCGCATCTCTTTCACAAGCACGTTGAACGATTCCGGAATGCCCGCCTCGAAGGTGTCGTCGCCGCGCACGATCGCCTCGTACACCTTGGTGCGGCCGGCCACGTCGTCGGACTTGACCGTCAGCATCTCCTGCAGCGTGTAGGCGGCGCCGTAGGCTTCCAGCGCCCACACCTCCATCTCGCCGAAGCGCTGTCCGCCGAACTGGGCCTTGCCGCCCAGCGGCTGCTGGGTGACCAGGCTGTAGGGGCCGATCGAGCGCGCATGGATCTTGTCGTCGACCAGGTGATGCAGCTTGAGCATGTAGATGTAGCCCACGGTCACCGGACGGTCGAAGGCCTCGCCGGTGCGCCCGTCGAAGAGCGTCACCTGGCCGCTGGCGTCGAGGCCGGCGGCATCGAGCAGCTCGATGATGTCCGCCTCGTGCGCGCCGTCGAACACCGGCGTCGCGATGGAGACGCCCGAGCGCAGGCTGTTGCCGAGATCCGCCGTCTCGTCGTCCTTGAGCGCAGACACCTCCTTGTCGTCGCCATAGACCTTCTTCAGCAGCTCTTTCAGCGGCTTGATCTTGCTGTCCTGCTGGTAGGCGGCAACCGCCTCGCCGATCTTGGTGCCGATGCCGCGGCAGGCCCAGCCCAGATGGGTCTCGAGGATCTGGCCCACATTCATCCGGCTCGGCACGCCCAGCGGATTGAGCACGATGTCCACCTGCGTGCCGTCCTCCAGATAGGGCATGTCCTCGGTGGGGACGATCTGGCTGATGACGCCCTTGTTGCCGTGCCGGCCGGCCATCTTGTCGCCCGGCTGGATCTTGCGCTTCACGGCGACGAAGACCTTGACCATCTTCATCACGCCGGGCGGCAGCTCGTCGCCGCGCTGCAGCTTGTCGACCTTGTCGACGAAGCGCTGCTCCAGGCGCTTCTTGGCGTCCTCGTACTGCTTGCCGATGGCCTCCACTTCCGCCATCGCCTTGTCATTCTTCAGCGCGATCTCCCACCACTGGCTGCGCGGGATGTCGTCGAGCGTGGCCTGGGTCACCTTGGCGTCCTTCTTGGCGCCCTTCGGGCCCTTGGCGATGATCTTGCCGAGCAGCGCCTCGGTCAGGCGGCCGTAGACGTTGCGGTCCAGGATCGCCAGCTCGTCGTCGCGGTCCTTGGCCAGGCGCTCGATCTCCTCGCGCTCGATGGCCATGGCGCGCTCGTCCTTCTCGACGCCGTGCCGGTTGAAGACGCGCACCTCGACCACCGTGCCGGTGACGCCCGGCGGCAGCTTGAGGGAGGTGTCGCGCACGTCGGAGGCCTTCTCGCCGAAGATCGCCCGGAGCAGCTTCTCCTCCGGCGTCATCGGCGACTCGCCCTTCGGCGTGATCTTGCCGACCAGGATGTCGCCCGGATTGACCTCGGCGCCGATATAGACGATGCCGGCCTCGTCCAGGTTCTTCAGCGCCTCCTCGGAGACGTTCGGAATGTCGCGGGTGATCTCCTCGGGCCCGAGCTTGGTGTCCCGCGCCATCACCTCGAACTCCTCGATATGGATCGAGGTGAAGACGTCGTCCCGGACCACGCGCTCCGAGATCAGGATCGAGTCCTCGAAGTTGTAGCCCATCCACGGCATGAACGCGACGAGCACGTTGCGCCCGAGCGCCAGCTCGCCGAGGTCGGTCGAGGGGCCGTCGGCGACGATGTCGCCGGCCTGGATCCGGTCGCCCACGCGCACCAGCGGCCGCTGGTTGATGCAGGTGTTCTGGTTCGAGCGCTGGAACTTGCGCAGGTTGTAGATGTCGACGCCGGACTTCGAGGGGTCGGTCTCTTCCGTTGCGCGGATGACGATACGGGTGGCGTCCACCTGGTCGACCACGCCGGTGCGCCGCGCCGCGATGGCCGCGCCGGAATCCCGCGCCACCACCTCTTCCATGCCGGTGCCGACGAACGGCGCCTCGGCCGTGATCAGCGGCACGGCCTGGCGCTGCATGTTCGAGCCCATCAGCGCCCGGTTGGCGTCGTCGTTCTCCAGGAACGGGATCAGCGCCGCCGCCACCGACACGAGCTGCTTCGGCGAGACGTCGATGAAATCGACCCGCTCCGGCGGCACCAGGTGCACGTCGTAGGCGTGGCGGCAGGTGATCAGGTCGTCCTCGAAGGTGCCCTTGGCCGAGATCTTGGCGTTGGCCTGGGAGATGTAGTAGCGGGCCTCCTCCATGGCCGAGAGATAGACCACGTCGTTGGTGACCTTGCCCTTCACCACCTTGCTGTAGGGGCTCTCGATGAAGCCGTACTTGTTCACCCGCGCGAAGGTGGCGAGCGAGTTGATCAGGCCGATATTCGGCCCCTCCGGCGTCTCGATCGGGCAGATCCGGCCGTAATGGGTCGGGTGCACGTCGCGCACCTCGAAGCCCGCGCGCTCGCGGGTCAGGCCGCCCGGGCCCAGCGCCGAGAGCCGGCGCTTGTGGGTGATC
>JAKSBI010000396.1 GCA_022361215.1 Hyphomicrobiales bacterium
GTGGTGACGCGGCCGCCGGCGCGCTCGACGATCGGGATCAGGGGGGCAATGTCATGGGCTTGCAGGCTGGCCTCGACCACCAGATCGATATGGCCTGCCGCCAACAGACAGTAGGCGTAACAGTCCGTACCGAACCGCCCCATCCTGACCGCCGCGCTCAAGGCGCCGAACCGCTCCTGCTCGTATCCGCTGGTGAAGATCTCGGGGCTCGTGCTGGCCAGGAGCGCGTCGTCGAGGGCGGCGCAGGGGCGCGTCGTCAGCGCGCATTCGCCGCTGGGGCCGCGCATGTGCGACTGGGTGACGTCGCTCCAATAGCGTTCGCCGGTAAAAGGCTGGTTCATAATGCCCAGCAGCGGCTCGCCCTCGTGCA
Organism: Hyphomicrobiales bacterium; assembly: GCA_022361215.1. GTDB lineage: Bacteria > Pseudomonadota > Alphaproteobacteria > Rhizobiales > Methyloligellaceae > JAKSBI01. The sequence continues at coordinate 371 of JAKSBI010000396.1, forward strand.
GGAGCCCGATCAGCGTGCCCCAGGTCGGGAGCCCCATGATGAAGGCGCGCGTCCCGTCAATGGGGTCGATGAGCCAGCAGAACTCGGCATCCGGCGCCTCCATGCCGAACTCTTCACCGCGGATACCATGCTCCGGCCAGGCCTCGGCGATCGCCACACGAACCGCCTTCTCCGCTGCGCGGTCGGCTGCCGTTACGGGATCGAATCGTCCCTGGTGCGACTTGTTGTCCACAGGGGCGGGGCGGCGGAACAGGGGCAGTATCGCATTTCCCGACATGTTCGCGAGCCGATGAGCAAACGACAGCAGCTCGGAATAGACCTCCGGAGGGACTTTGGGAGAAGCTGGCATTCCAGATCCGTTTTGCCCTAAGATTTCATCGCCTTGTATAGTCATAAAGCCGTCATTGTCAGCGCGGTGGATCTGAGCGGCACGGCGGCCTCAACCGACGCGTGTTGCATTTCGGCACCACACCTCACGGAAAACAGGTGCACGAATATCCAAGCATCTTGAAATTTGTGCGCCGCAATGACATATTGTTGCGACGCGGCATCGACGACTTAGGTCGTTGTGCCGCTGCCCTCCTTGGGCGTTTCCTCCCTAGACTTGGGCCGTTCGGTTTCCTCGAACGGCCCCTTTTCTTTGCGTCTCTTAACGGGTGCGGCGAGGCGCGCTTGCCACCGTCATTCGGCGGCCGCGCGGGGGACGTTGAGCAGGACCGGAGCGATGGCGAACATGGCCCGGGCCAAACGTTCCAGGTCGGCCTGAAGCGCATCGAAGCCGGCCCGCTTCTCGAACGTCTCCTCGTTCAGATAAAGGGCGCGGTTCACCTCGATCTGCAGAGCGTGCAGGCCGTCCACGGGCCGCCCGTAATGCTCGGTAATGAAACCGCCGGCATAGGGCTTGTTGAGTGTGACCACGTAGCCCATGCTCTTCAGCCGCTGGGCCACGAAGCGGGTGAGCTCGGGATCGCAGGAGGTGCCGAAGCGATCGCCCAGCACGAAGTCGGGCCTCGGCCCGCCGAGATCCGAGGTCGGGTTGGACGGCATCGAATGGCAGTCGATCAGCACCGAAAGCCCGAAGGCCTTGGAGCACTGCTCCATCAGGTCCTGCAGGGCCGCGTGATAGGGCTTGTAGAGCCGGTTGATGCGCACCAGCGCCTGGGCCAGTGACAGCGGCTCCCGGTAGATCTCTTCCGATTCCGTCACCACGCGCGCGATCGTCCCAAGCCCGCCGACCACCCGCACCGACTGGGTGTTGGCATAGCGGGGAAGCGAATCGGCGATCAGGGCCGGGTCCAGCTCGTAGGGCTCGCGGTTCACATCGAGATAGGCGCGCGGGAAGTGGGCATGCATCAGCGGCGCGCCGAGCCCGACCACGGGCACGAACAGCTCCTCGACGAACACATCCTCGGACTTTCTGAGGGTCAGCGCATCAAGGCGCGAGGCCTCGAGAAAGGTCTTCGGATAGACGCGGCCGCTGTGCGGCGAGTTGAAGACGAAGGGCCCCGTCAGGTGCCGCGGCTGCTGCACGGTGAAAGGCGGCGTCAGTTCAGCCTCGATGTTTGCGGCTTCCCTCAAACCCATGCCCGGCAGCCATCCCGCCTTTTCGATCCAGTGCCTGATCACAATCGCTCTACGCTTCAGCCGCCGGAACTCTGCCAAGTGCGGGCGGTACTGTCCAGACTTGATCGCCGGTGGTCCGCGAATCCGGCCGCCGAGCCAACTGTAATCGGACGGACGGACGATCGATCCAGTCGCCCCGCGCGCGCCATTGACACGCCGGTAACGCTTTCTCGGGGCCGGGCTTGCCATTTCCGCGGATTTGATGCCATGTCTGCCTCTCTCCGGCGTTTACGATTTCCGTAAGACATTCGCGTCTATTCTTGGTGGGCATCCGAAGAGGGCAGGCTATGGCGGTGAACGAGCTGAAAAAGGACGGCATTTGCCGCATCCTCCTCGCGGAGGATGATGAGGATATGCGGCGCTTTCTGGTCAAGGCGCTGCAAAAGGCCGGCTACGACGTGGTGTCCTTCGGGAACGGCGTCGATGCCTTTGAACGCCTCAAGGAGGAGCCGTTTACGCTGCTCCTCACGGATATCGTGATGCCCGAGATGGACGGCATCGAGCTGGCGCGGCGCGCGGCGGAGCTCGATCCCGAGCTGAAGATCATGTTCATCACCGGCTTCGCGGCCGTGGCGCTTAATCCGGACAACGAGGCGCCCAAGGACGCCAAGGTGCTCTCCAAGCCCTTCCATCTGCGAGATCTCGTCCAGGAGGTGGAGCGTATGCTGGCCGCCTGACGGCCGCTCGTTCTTGCCTCGCCCCGCCAATATTGATAGAGGACATCGTTCCGGCCGCCGCAGACTGGCGTGGCGGCAACCGGGCGCGTAGCTCAGCGGGAGAGCACTACGTTGACATCGTAGGGGTCGCTGGTTCAATCCCAGCCGCGCCCACCATTTTCCCCCTTATTTTCCAGAGTCTTAGAAACATGGCCCCTGGGCCGGATTTTCCGGACAAGGACCGCGGCGCCCAATAGTGACCAGGGAATTGCCCCCTCTCCGCCGCGGGTGCGGCCATGGGCAGCATCTGAACGGCGGCGTGGACATAGCGCTGCTTTGTCATGCGGGAGGCCTTGGCATCGCACAGCAGCACACTCTCGTTGGTCTCCCGCTCTGCCGCCATCTGGCGTGGACTGTGCGAAGGGACTTCTACAGCGTTCCCTCGGTGTTTTTATCTGCGCCGCCTTCGCTGCACTGGCAAAGGCCGTGTCTACGTCTCGGAGACAGTCAGGTGAAGGTGGCCTTGGCCGTGAGGCACATGTCACCCGTTTCGTTACGGGCCCACAGCGTGGAATCGTCGTCCGACAAGCGGCCCTCGGCGAAAAAGATCTGCCGGCAGAAGATCGGCTTCAGGGCTCGAAAGGTAAACCGGCTCGGCAAGCGATCCGGATGGAATTCCAGTAATGCGTCCATCAGCATGGTTGCGATGAACTGGCCGTGCACGATGATGCCGGGATAGCCTTCCTCCCCGGTGGCGTAAGGATGGTCGAAGTGAATGCGGTGAGCGTTGAAGGTGACTGCGGAGTAGCGGAATAGCCGGGTCGGATCCGTGGTTACCGAGATAGACCATTCGGCATCTGTCGGCGCGGGCTTGGCTGCAGGGGTTTCGCCGGGGCCGGGCGGGTCGCGATAAACCAGCGTCTGGGTCTCCACAAGCCGTTCCGCGCCGCCGGTCCGATAGCTATTGCGGATCTCCACGAACAATAGCGGGCCGGTGGCGCCGTCCTTGTTGCTGATCCGCACGATCTCGGCGGTTTTCTCGATCTCCTCACCGAAATGGATCGGACCCAGAAACTCGATGTTGCTGGCTGCCCACATCCGGCGCGGCTGTGGAATGGGCGGGATGAAGCCGCCCCGTTCTGGATGGCCGTCGGAGCCGATTGCCGACTGCGGGACCGCAGGCGTGAAGTAGAGCCAGTGCGCAAGCGGCGGAACCGGATCGCCAATCCTCGCGGCGAATGGCCTGTTGAGCACAGCCGCCAGCCCGCGTGCGGGCCACAGATCCGCTGTCTGCACAGCGGTTTCGCATTTTCCGATCCAGTCTTCGAACGCATCCATGGTTCCGCTGCCCCTCCGTCTCGTTCAACAATGCGCTTCTTTTTTTGTAGTAGCTATTGCTACTACTATGAGTGGCTGCTAGTGTAAAGCTCATGTTGGTGGGGAGGACGCTATGGCGCTGATAGACGTGAAGACGGAGATCACCGGCAATGTCTGGAAGATTCTGGCGAAGGTCGGCGACGAGGTCGAGGAAGACGAGCCGATCCTGATCCTGGAATCCATGAAAATGGAGATACCTGTTTCCGCACCCGACAGTGGAACCCTGGTCGAGATCCTGACCGAACCGGAGGCGACCGTCGTCGAGGGGACTGTCGTCGCGCGCATCAAGGTGGATTGACGCCGTGGTCGAAACGGTTCTGATAGCCAATCGCGGCGAAATCGCGCGCCGGGTCATGCGGTCCTGCCGGTCGGCGGGTTTGCGCACGGTCGCGGTCTATTCCGACGCCGACGCGGAGCTTCCGCATGTGGGTGAAGCCGACATGGCCGTTGCCATTGGTCCTGCCGCGGCCAGGGAGAGCTATCTTCGCGCCGACCGGATCCTGGACGCTCTGGGGCAGACCGGAGCAGATGCAGTCCACCCAGGATACGGCTTCCTGTCGGAAAACGCCGACTTCGCCGAGGCTGTCACGGCGCGCGGCGCAGTTTGGATCGGACCCGCTCCGGAAACGATTCGGGACATGGGCGACAAGCAGCGCGCGCGCGAGATCGCGCAAGCGGCGGGGGTTCCCGTCGTGCCGGGCAGCCGGCGCTTTCCCTCGGGCGACATCGAAGGGCTGGAGGTAGCCGCGCAGGAGGTCGGGTTCCCACTCTTGGTCAAGGCATCGGCCGGCGGCGGAGGGATCGGCATGCGCCGCGTTGACGACCGGGCGGTCTTGCACGAAACGGTCGAGGCGACCCAGTCCATGGCCGCCAACGCTTTCGGTGACGGTACGGTGTTCTTGGAACGCTTCATTCCGCGCGCCCGTCACGTCGAGGTGCAGGTCTTCGGCTTCGGCAACGGCGAGGCCATCCA
>JAKSBI010000288.1 GCA_022361215.1 Hyphomicrobiales bacterium
CACCTGCCCGGCGCCTCCTATGCGCGCCGGATCCTGCGCAACCCGAAGATCGTCATCCGCACCAACAGCATCTCCGCCAAGCTCGCCGCGGCCCGCAGCGGCCTCGCCATCGCGCACCTGCCCCGCTACGTGGCCCAGGTCGAGCCGAATCTGGTTCAGGTCGATCTGGGCGCCCCGCCCTTCAAGCGGCCCATGTGGCTGGTCATGCACGCCGACGTGCGCGACATCCCACGCATCCGCGCGACCGCCGATTTCCTGGCCGAAGCGATCATCAAGAGACGCAAGCAGCTGGCGTAGCCGCGCGGCAACAGCCTGAGACTTCCGCCTAAAGCACGACCTCGATCAGATAGGGCCCGTCGCTGGCCAGCCCGGCCTCGAAGGCACGGGCCAGGGCCTCGCATTCGTCGACCTTGCAGGCCTCGACGCCCATGCCCTTCGCCATCTCCACCCAGCTCAGATCGGGGCGGCTCAGGCTCAGCATGTCGACGGCCCGCGGCCCCGGATTCTGCACGCCGACGGCGGTCAGCTCGCCGCGCAGGATCTGGTAGCTGCGGTTGGCGAAGACCAGCACGGTCACGTCCAGGTTCTCGCGCGCCATGGTCCACAGCCCCTGCACCGTGTACATGGCGCTGCCGTCGCCTTCGAGCGCGATCACCTTGCGGTCGGGGCAGGCGACCGCGGCCCCGATCGCCACCGGCAGGCCATAGCCGATGGAGCCGCCCAGATTGTTCATCCAGACATGCGGCGGCGCGCCGGCGGTCACCGGTGCGAAGGACCGGCCCGTGGTGATCGACTCGTCGACCACGATGGCGTTCTCGGGCAGCAAGGCCCCCAGCACCGCGGCAATGCCGGCATGGCCGGCGGGGCCGCTCGGGATCGCCGGACGGTCGGCCTCGGCCACGGCGGCGGGCGCCGCATCGCGTACGCCGAGGGCGTCGAGAAGGGCTTCCAGCGCACCCTTGATATCGTCCGCGGGGCCGGCCAGCTCGACCACCGCGCAGCCCTCGGGAACCAGCCGGCTCGGCTTGTCGGGATAGGCGAAGAACGCGATCGGCTCCCGCGACCCGATCAGCACCATGGTGTCGTAGCCCTCGAGCACCTTCAGCGCCTGGTCCACCGGATAGGGAATGCGGGCCACCGAGACCCGGCCCGCGCCGCGCTCCAGCCGCGCGTTCGACCATTCGGCGATCAGGTCGCATCCAGCCCTGGCGGCAATGCGGCCCGCGAGGTCCAGTCCCTCTTCCCAAAGCGCCTCGCCGCCCAGGACGATCAGCGCCTTGTCGCTGGCCCTGAGCGCCTCCGCCGCCTTGTCCACGGCCTCGCTTGCCACGGCCGGCGGCGGCACGGGCGGCGGGGTCTCCGCGATGCCGTTGGCGGCGTTCCAGGCCGTGTCCGCCGGCAGGATCAGGGTCGCCACCCGGCCCGGCGGCTCCAGGGCCGCGGCGATGGCGGCCGCGCCGTCGCCGGCCACCTCCATGGCCGAGGGCGACGTCTTCACCCAGTTCGAGACCGGCCGCGCGATGCCCTCAATGTCGGAGGTCAGCGGCGCGTCGAGCGCAACGTGATAGGTGGCATGCTCGCCCACGATGTTGACGACGCCGGAGCCCGCCTTCTTGGCATTGTGCAGGTTGGCGAGGCCGTTGCCGAGGCCCGGCCCCAGATGCAGCAGGGTCGATGCGGGCTTGCGCGCCATGCGGTAGTAGCCGTCGGCCGCACCCGTCACCACGCCCTCGAACAGGCCGAGGATGCAGCGCATGCCCGGGACCTGGTCGAGCGCCGCGACGAAGTGCATCTCCGACGTGCCGGGATTGGTGAAGCAGACGTCGACGTCTCCGGCGAGCAGGGTGCGGACAAGGCTTTCGGCGCCGTTCATGATGGTCCTTCTCTCGTTCTTTTCGGTCGTTGAGGCACCGCCGGCAGACGGGGCCAGCGGCGGTGTGGAGCGGCTGGTGCTAGTGTTTGCTTGCGACGGCGATCAATCGCTTGGCGGTGTGGTCGTAGGGTGTGCCCCCTAGGCTGCCATAAAGCTGAACCTCGGGAAATCCCGCCGTGCAAAGCAGATTGCGCAGCTCCGCGCCCGAATAGAGCGTGAGCTCGAACTCGAAGGTGTCGGCGGTGGCGCCCTCGATATAGACCCACTTGGACACGGCCCGCGTCCAGTCCTCGTTCATCAGCGTGCGCTGCACGATGAGATCGCCATTCTCGAGCTCGGACGACACGGTCTCCTGAAGGCCCATGGCATGAACCTCCTTGCCGCGCACGTCGAGCAGCAGCCGGCCGCCGGGCTTGAGCGAGCGGTAGGCATTGCGCAGGACGGTCAGATCGTCTTCCGGGTCCTCGAAATAGCCGAAGGACGAGAACATGTTGATGGCGGCGTCGAAGGCCTCGGCGCGCTCGAAGCGGCGCATGTCCTCCTCGACGAACGCGATCTCGGCCTCCTCCCGCGCCGCATAGTCCCGGGCCTTTTCGAGCAGGAAGGGCTCCCGGTCGACGGCCGTCACGCGGAAGCCGGCCTTGGCCAGCGGCACGCTGTGCCGCCCCGGCCCGCAGGCCAGATCCAGAATGGCCCCCGACTCGAGCCCCAGGAGCTGCGCGAGATCGGCGGCCTGCGTCACGCCCTGCTCGAACCTTTCGGGCGAGAACATCCAGTCGTAGAAGCGCGCCCAATAGTCGGGCTTTTCGAACCAGTCCATTGTCTGCAAACCCGAAGCTGAAATCCCGCCCCCGATCGCGGCGCTCAGGCTGCCGCACGGCCCGCCATCATTCGCCGGGCA
>JAKSBI010000841.1 GCA_022361215.1 Hyphomicrobiales bacterium
AGGCCGTCATGTTCTCTTCACGCTGCGGCACGTGGTCGAGGTCGAGCTCGACGCCCATGCCGCCTTTCGACGCCATCTCGAACGACGACGACGTCAGTCCTGCAGCCCCCATGTCCTGGATGGCTACGATCGCATCCTGGCTCATCAGTTCGAGACAGGCCTCAATCAGCAGCTTTTCGGTGAACGGGTCACCGACCTGGACGGTGGGTCGCTTTTCCTCGGAACTGTCATCGAACTCGGCCGACGCCATGGTGGCGCCGTGAATGCCGTCGCGCCCGGTCTTCGAGCCCACATAGATGACGGGGAGCCCCGCGCCATTGGCAGCGGCGTAGAAGATGGCGTCGCTGGGCGCGAGCCCCACGCACATGGCGTTCACAAGGATGTTGTTGTTGTAGCCGGGGTCGAAATTGACCTCACCGCCCACCGTGGGCACGCCCACGCAGTTGCCGTAGCCGCCGATTCCGGCAACTACGCCCGAGACCAGATGGCGGGTCTTCTCGTGGTCCGGGGCACCGAAGCGCAACGCATTGAGATTGGCCACCGGGCGTGCGCCCATGGTGAAGACGTCACGCATGATGCCGCCCACGCCCGTCGCCGCACCCTGATAGGGCTCGATGAAGGACGGGTGGTTATGGCTCTCCATCTTGAAGATCGCCGCATGCCCGTCGCCGAGATCGACTACGCCGGCGTTCTCGCCGGGACCCTGGATGACCTGGCGGCCCTCGGTCGGCAGCGTCTTCAGCCAGACCTTCGAAGACTTGTAGGAGCAGTGCTCGGACCACATCACCGAGAAGATGCCGAGCTCGGTGAGGCTCGGCTCGCGGCCGAGGATGTCGAGAATGCGGCCGTACTCGTCGCTCGTCAGCCCGTGCTCGGCGACCAGCTCCGGGGTGACGTCGGCGGCGGCCACGGAGGTCTGCGCTGCGCCCATCAGTGCAACGCCTCGACGAGCGATTCGAACAGGCCCCGGCCGTCGGTGCCGCCGAGGGCCACGTCGGCCAGCCGCTCGGGATGGGGCATCAGCCCCAGGATCGTACGATCCTCGTTGTAGATGCCGGCGATATCGTTCCGCGATCCGTTGGGATTGGCGGCGTCGCTCGCCGCGCCGTCGCGGTCGCAATAGCGGAAGGCCACGTGGCCCTCGTCCTCGAGCCGCGCCAGCGTCTCGTCGTCGGCGTAGTAGTTTCCGTCGTGGTGCGCCACGGGGATGGTGACGATCTCGCCCGACCGGTAGCGATTTGCGAACATGGTGTCATCGCGCTCGACGCGGAGCGTAACGTCCTTGCAGACGAATTTGAGCGAGGCGTTGCGCATCATGACGCCGGGTAGCAGCCCGGTCTCGGTCAGCATCTGGAAGCCGTTGCAGATGCCGAGCACGGGCGTTCCGGCCTCTGCTTTCGCGACCACGCCGCGCATGATGGGAGAGTGGGCCGCCATGGCGCCGGAGCGCAGATAGTCGCCGTAGGAGAAGCCGCCCGGGAGCACGATCAGGTCGCTCTCCGGCACATGGGTCTCGCCATGCCAGACCATGGCGGGCCGGCAGCCCGTGACCGCCTCCAGGCTGACCGCGACGTCGCGGTCGCAGTTCGATCCGGGAAAGACGATGACGGATGCTTTCATGCGCGTCCTGCCGAATCCGATTGGATGATCCATGGTTCGCTTAGCAGGCCGCCCCGCAAAGGTCCACAGGCCCTAAACCGCTTCAAGCTCGTAGCTGTAGTTCTCGATGACCATGTTGGCGAGGAGCTGCTGGCACATGCGCTCGATCTGCGTCCGTGCCTTCTCGGCGTCGGGCTCGCTCAGCTCGACCTCGATATACTTGCCCTGGCGCACGTCCTCCACGCCGTCGAAGCCGAGCGCGCCGAGCGCGTTCTGGATAGCCTTGCCCTGGGGGTCGAGGACGCCCTGCTTGAGCGTGATCTTGATGCGTGCCTTCACTCGTCCCGGTCCCGCTCAGTTGCTCTTCACCAGGACCGGGCCTTTCCGGTCCACGGGCCGGTTGTCGATCAGGATGCCGAGACGGCGCGCCACCTCCTGATAGGCCTCGACCAGGCCGCCCATATCGCGGCGAAAGCGGTCCTTGTCCAGCTTGTCCTTGGTCTCCAGATCCCAGAGCCGGCAGCTATCGGGGCTGATCTCGTCGGCCAGCACGATGCGCAGCATGTCGTTCTCGTAGAGACGGCCGAACTCGACCCGGAAATCGATCAGGCGGATGCCGATGCCGAGGAAGATCCCGGTCAGGAAATCGTTGATGCGCAGCGCCAGCGCCATCATCTCGTCGATCTCCTGCGGGTTGGCCCAGCCGAAGGCCGTGATGTGCTCCTCGGTGACCATCGGGCTGTCGAGCTCGTCCGACTTGTAGTTGAACTCGATGATGGAGCGCGGCAGCTGCGTGCCTTCCTCCAGGCCCAGCCGCTCGGTCAGCGAGCCGGCGGCGACGTTGCGCACCACCACCTCGACCGGGATGATCTCCACCTCGCGAATCAGCTGCTCGCGCATGTTGAGCCGCTTGACGAAATGATTGGGCACGCCGATCTCGCCGAGCCTCTGGAACAGGTATTCCGAGATTCGGTTGTTGAGGACGCCCTTGCCTTCGATGGTGTCCTGCTTGCGGTTGTTATAGGCCGTTGCGTCGTCCTTGAAGTGCTGAACGAGCGTCCCGGGCTCGGGCCCCTCGTAGAGAATCTTCGCCTTGCCCTCGTAAACACGGCGTCGCCGATTCATCAGCTGGTCCTTTCAAGACTATGGCGTGGTGACATGTGACTGGAAGATTC
>JAKSBI010000750.1 GCA_022361215.1 Hyphomicrobiales bacterium
CCGGCGAGCACGATCGGCGTCTTGTGCCGCTTCGGCGGCACCGCCGCCATGATGGCGCCGTCGACGAAATCGAAGGCCGAGCCCGCGAGCGCCGCCGCCACCTGCTGCTTGGTGGCGGGCGATGCCGAGTTGACGTCGAGATAGAGCGCACCCTCCCGGCCGGCGCCCCTGGCGGCGTGGGCAACGTCGACGGCCGCCTTGGCCACGACCATGGAGATCACCAGATCGCTCTCCCCGGCGGCCGTGGGGATATCGTCGTGGACGGCGACGCCCGCGGCGTCGGCCTGTCGGCGCAGTGCCCCGGCCTCGGGTCCGGCGAACCGCGGATCGGTCGCCGCCAGCGCGAGGTCGGGGTTCTCCACGCGAAGCCCCTCGGCAAAGGCCTGCGCGGCCTCGCCGAAGCCGATGAAGCTGATCGATGTGATGGCGTCGTCCATATCGCGTTCCCCTGCGTCTGCTCTTTGTCGTGACGCGTGCGCGCCATGTCGGTGCCCGACCCGGTCCCCGACCGCGTTGCACTTTCGTCGCGCTCCAGAGCTGGTATAACCGATGGGCCGCACATCTTTTGCTCCCATACCGAAAAATCGAGATCGAATCCGCAATGCCTGCGATATCTGTGACTGTGAACGGAAAACCGGCGACCGCCGAGGTGGAAACCCGCACCCTGCTCAGCACGTTTCTGCGCGAGGGCCTGGGGCTGACCGGAACCCATGTGGGCTGCGACACCAGCCAGTGCGGCGCCTGCGTGGTGCATGTGGACGGGGCGACCGTGAAGAGCTGCACCATGCTGGCCGTGCAGGCGGACGGTGCCGACATCCTCACCATCGAAGGGCTCGCCCGCGACGGCGCACTGCACCCGATGCAGGCGGCCTTCCGCGAGCATCACGGCCTGCAATGCGGCTTCTGCACGCCCGGCATGGTGATGGCGGCGGTGGCGCTGGCGCGCGACAACCCGGATCCCGATCCCGACGACGTGCGCACCGGGCTCGAAGGCAATCTCTGCCGGTGTACGGGCTATGTGAACATCGTCGATGCGGTGATGGCCGGCGCGGCGGCCATGCGGGAGGCGTCGGATGTATGAGTTCAGCTATCACCGGCCCGCCAGCCTGCAGGATGCTGCCGAGATGTTCGGCCAGTGCGACGACGGCCAGTACATGGCCGGCGGGCAGACCCTGATCCCCGTGATGAAGCAGCGGCTGGCGATGCCGTCGGACGTTATCGACCTCAGCGGCATCGACGGTATCAAAGGGATTTCCGTGAGCGACGGCGTGGTCGGCGTCGGCGCCATGACACGCCATGCCGAGGTCGCGGCCTCGCCGGAGATACGCCAGCGCATTCCGGCGCTTGCCGAGCTTGCCGGCCATATCGGCGACCCCCATGTGCGCAACCGCGGCACGCTCGGCGGGTCGATCGCCAACAACGACCCCTCTGCCGACTATCCGGCCGCCCTCGTCGGGCTCGGCGCGACCGTCTTCACCGACCGCCGCCGCATCGCGGCCGACGACTTTTTCACGGACTTCTTCGAGACGGCCCTCGAGGAGGGCGAGCTGATCGCCCGGGTGGAGTTCCCGGTCCCCGAGGCCGCGGGCTACGCCAAGTTCCCGAACCCGGCCTCGCGCTACGCCGTCGTCGGCGTCATGGCGAGCCGGGGCGCGGACGGCATCCGGGTCGCCGTCACGGGCGCCGGCCCCTGCGTCTTCCGCGCCGCGGAGATGGAGGGCGCCCTCGCCAACGGCTTCAGGCCCGAGGCGCTCGACGGGATATCCGTTCCGGCGGACGACCTGAACGACGACATGCACGCCTCGTCGGAGTACCGCGCCCATCTCGTGGGCGTCATGGCCCGGCGCGCGGTCGCCATGGCCGGGTGAGGGGAGAACAGCGATGAACACGCCGGAGATCGGCCAATCCGTCCGCCGCCACGAGGACCTGCGGTTCCTCACCGGTGCCGGCACCTATATCGACGACATCGTCCGGGACGGCATGGCGTACGCCGTCGTGGTGCGGTCGAGCGAGGCCCATGCGGTCATCGCCGGCATCGATACCTCCGCCGCGGCCGAGGCGCCGGGCGTCCTCCTGATCGTGACGGGCAAGGACTGGGCGGCGGAGGGGTTCGGGCCGATCCCGAACAAGTCCGCGGTCAACAAGAACGCCGACGGCTCGCCCTATGCGGTGCCGTTGCGTCACTGCCTGCCGGCGGAGCGGGTGCGCTTCGTGGGCGAGCCGGTGGCCATGGTCGTGGCCGAGACGGCGACGGCCGCGCGCGACGCCGCCGAGCAGGTGGTCGTGAGCTACGACCCGCTTCCGTCGGTCACCGACCTGGTGGCGGCGGCGGCCGAGGGCGCGCCGCAGATCTGGGACGACATCCCCGGCAATCTCTGCATCGACTTCGAGCTCGGCGACAAGGAGGGCACCGATGCCGCCTTCGCCGATGCCGACCACGTCGTGACCCTGGAGGTGGCCAACAACCGCGTCACGGCCGTCCCCATCGAGCCGCGCGGTGCCGTCGCCTCCTACGACGCCGAAAGCGACAGCTACGAGCTCTGGAACGCCAGCCAGAACATTCACGCCAACCGGGCCACCTTCGCCGAGAACATCCTGAAGATCCCGGCCGACAAGCTACATCATGTGGCGCCTGACGTCGGCGGCGGTTTCGGGGGCAAGAACGGAACCTACCCGGAGCCGGCGGTCCTGCTCTATGCCGCCAAGCGCCTGGGCCGGACCGTGAAATGGGTCAACGACCGGGGCGAGAGCTTCCTCTCCGACACCCACGGGCGGGGCCAGGTCTCGCGCGTCGAGCTAGCGCTGGACAAGGATGGCACGTTCCGGGCGCTCAGGACCGACACGATCGGCGATCTCGGCGCCTATTGCGGCACGGTCGGGCCTTTCACGCCCACCGGCGGCTCGGCGCGGACACAGGGCGGGCCATACGCCTTCGGCGCCATGCACTATCGGGGCCGCGGCATCTTTACGAATACGGCGCCGCTCGACCCCTATCGCGGTGCCGGCCGGCCGGAAGCGACCTTCCAGGTCGAGCGCGTCATCGAGCATGCCGCGCGCGAGCTTGGCTTCGACCCGGTGGAGCTGCGCCGCAGGAACCTGATGCCGCCGGAGAGCCTGCCCCTCAAGACCGCCATGGGGCTGGACGTGGATTCCGGCAACTTCCCGGAGGTCGTCGCGCGCACCCTGGCGCTGACCGACAGGGAGGGCTTCGCCGCCCGCGTGGCGGCGAGCGCCGGGGCCGGGCGCAGGCGCGGCTTCGCCATCGCGCCCTACCTGGAGTGCACCGGCGGCATGCCCAAGGAGTATGCCGGCGTCGTCTTCGAGACGGACGGCGGCGTCCGGCTCTCCGTCGGCAGCCATTCGACAGGCATGGGGCACGAGACCTCGCTGCCGCAGATCCTTGCGGCCGAGCTCGGCCTTGACTTCGACGCCATCCATTTCGTGCAGGCCGACACCGACGCCACGCCGCTCGGCGGCGGCCATGGCGGCTCGCGCGGCCTGGAGGTCGGCGGCAGCGCCGTTCTGCAGGCGGCCGGCGAGGTGCTGGAGAAGGCCAGGGTGATCGCCGCCCATCTGCTTGAGGCCGAGCTGGACGATATCGATTTCGCCGGCGGCACCTTCACGGATGCGGGCTCCGGCCGCAGCGTCGCCATGGCGGGCGTCATCGAGGCCTCGTTCGACGCCGACCGGCTACCCGCCAACATGTCCCCCGGCTGCCTCGATACCTCCTCGGTCTTCGAGCGCGGCATGATCACCATCCCCAATGGCTGCCATGCGGCCGAGGTCGAGGTCGATCCGGAGACCGGCGTGGTTGAGGTCGTCGGCTATTGGGTGGTCGACGACTTCGGCACGGTGATCAACCCCCTGCTGGCGGACGGACAGGTCATGGGCGGCGTCGTGCAGGGCATCGGCCAGGCGCTGATGGAGGAGATCGTCTACGACCGGGAGAGCGGCCAGCTCGTCACCGGCTCGCTCATGGACTACGCCCTGCCGCGCGCCGACCACATCCCGTCCATGGAGATCGACTATTACGAGGACGCGCCCACCCAGAAGAACCCGCTGGGCGTCAAGGGCGCAGGCGAGGCCGGCTGCGTCGGCGCCCCGCCTGCCATCGTAAACGCCGTGCTCGATGCCCTGAAGGACGACGGCGTCCGCGATCTCACCATGCCGCTGACGCCGGAGCGCGTCTGGCGCGCCATCCGGGACGCCAGGGCATAACGGCCTCTCATCCCGTCATTCCTGCTTTCGCAGGAATGACGGAGGTGGTTGTCGGGTTCGAGTCCGCCCTTACCGCCCCTTGAACTGCGGCTTGCGCTTCTCCATGAAGGCGCGGCGGCCTTCGACGTAGTCCTCGCTGTCGAAGCAGGCCTGCACCATGGCCTCGACTTTGGCCAGGTCGCGCGCGCTCTCGGGCTTGGCGGCCTCGCGGGAAGCGGCCTTGATGGTGGCGACGGTCATGGGTGCGTTCTCGGAGATGCGGCGCGCATAGTCGTCCACATAGGCGTCGAGCAGGGTGTCCGGCAGCACCTGGTTCACCAGCCCCATGTCGTAGGCCTCCTGCGCCGAGAACTGCCGGGCCGTGAAGAACAGCTCCATGGCCCGCGACGGGCCGATGATGTCGGCGAGGCGCGTGAAGCCGCCATAGCCGTAGCCGAGGCCGAGCCTGGCCGCCGGAATGCCGAAGCGGGAGCGCTCGGTGCAGACGCGCAGGTCGCAGCTCGTGGCCACGTTGACGCCGCCGCCGATGCAGTAGCCGGTGATCTTGGCGATGGTGGGCTTCGGGAAGTCGTAGAGCCGGTTGTAGGCGCCGACGGCAACCTGGTTGTAGTGCTCGACCGCCTCCTTCGTGGCGCGCTCGGACTCGAACTTCGAGATGTCGGCGCCTGAGACGAAGGCCTTGCCGCCGGCGCCCGAGACCACGATCAGCCGGATCTCCTCGTCCGCCTCGAAGTCGGCCAGCACGTCGTCGAGGGCCTGCCACATCTCCAGCGAGACGGCGTTGTGCTTGGCCGGGTTGTTGAAGACGATCTCGGCGACCGGCCCGTTCTTGCGGCCGATCAGCTTGTCCGTGCCGGCGCTGGTAACTTCCGCAACGCTCATTAGAGAACTCCTTCCTCGCGCATGCGCTCGATATCCTGGGCAGCATAGCCCAGCTCCGTCAGAATCTCATCGGTGTGCTGGCCCATCAGCGGCGGCGGCTGGCTGATGCTGCTGCCGGTGCGGCTGAGCTTGATGGGTTGGGCCACGATCTGCGTCGGCCCGCGCTCCTGCGAGACGACATCCGCGGCCATGCCCAGATGCTGCACTTGCGGCGAGGCGAACACCTTGTCGATGGTGTTGATCTCGCCGCAGGGCACGCCGGCCTCGTTGAAGCGCGCGATCCAGTGCTCCGCGGGCTTGGTGCGCATGGTCTCGTTGATCAGATCGTTGAGAGCGTCCCGGTTCTGCGAGCGCGATTCGGCGTCCGCATAGTCCGCATGCTCCAGCCGCTCGTCGCCGAGCACGGTCTTGAAGCGCTCCCAGATCACCGCGCCGGAGGCAGCCACGTTGATATGGCCGTCGCTGGTCTCGAACACGCCGGTCGGGATGCTGGTCGGGTGGTTGTTGCCCGCCTGCGGCGGCACCTCATGGTCCATCAGCCAGCGTGCCGCCTGGAAGTCCAGCATGAAGATCTGGGCCTGGAGCAGGGAGGACTGGACCCATTGCCCCTCGCCGGAGCGCTCCCGCTCCAGGAGCGCCATCAGGATGCCCATGGCACAGAACAGGCCGGCCGTCAGGTCGGCGACCGGGATGCCGACGCGCATGGGCCCGCCGCCGGGCTTGCCCGTGATCGACATCAGCCCGCCCATGCCCTGGGCGATCTGGTCGAAGCCCGGCCGGTCGCGATAGGGGCCGTCCTGGCCGAAGCCCGAGATCGAGCCGTAGATCAGCCGCGGATTGATCTTCTTCAGGGTCTCGTAGTCGATGCCGAGCCGGAACTTGACGTCCGGCCGGTAGTTCTCGACCACCACGTCGGCGCGCTCGACCAGCTTGTTGAAGACGGCGCGTCCCTCGTCCGACTTCAGGTTCAGCGTGATGCCGCGCTTGTTGCGGTGCAGGTTCTGGAAGTCCGGGCCGTCGCGCCGGCCGCCGAGCGTGTCCCGGCCGTCGGTCGAGGGCATCTCGATCTTGATCACATTGGCGCCCCAGTCCGCGAGCTGGCGCACGGCTGTGGGTCCGGCGCGGACGCGGGTCAGATCGAGCACGGTGTAGGGCGAGAGGACATCGCTGGCCGGTTCAAACGGCATGGGCAACCTCGGTCGTTTGCAGCATGGCGCGCGCGAAGGCCCCCTGGCGAAGGCGGCGCGGACGAGTTGGTCGCTGTGATAAACAGATCGGTCTAGCTGGCATATCAGTGCTCGCCATGTCAACGACCGGAGCCGATTTCAGGCGTTTTCACGGCAAAAAGCCTTGACCGGGCCTCTGAAACCTCGCGACGTTTCGTTGTCTGGCAACAACGACAAGACGGGGCGCAAGATGACGAGAGCCGACGAGACGGAACACCTCTTCCTGACCTTGGACGAGATCGAGGTGCGCGTCGGCGCGGAGATCGGCGTCTCGGACTGGCTCACGGTCGATCAGGCGCTGATCGGCGCCTTCGCGGACGCGACCGGCGATCATCAGTTCATCCATGTGGACCCGGAGCGGGCGGCCCGCGAGACGCCCTTCGGCGGCACCATCGCGCACGGCTTCCTGACCCTCTCGCTGCTCCCGAAGCTCGCCATGGGCGTGCGCCCGCGCATCGCGGGCACGGCCATGAGCGTCAATTACGGCTTCGACAGGATCCGTTTCCTGGCGCCCGTGGTCTGCGGCGCGCGCATTCGCGCACGCTTCCGCCTCGACGCTCTGGAGGAGCAGCGGCCCAGGGAGATCACCATGCGCTACGGCGTGACCGTCGAGATCGAGGGCGAAGCGAAGCCGGCCCTTGCCGCCCAATGGATTACGCGGGCCTATCTGGGCTGAGCGCGGCTCAGCGCAGCATCTGCACACCGAAGTTCCTCGCCGCGTCCATCTCGGGCTCCAACCGGCCGAGGGGCTTGGCGAGGTCGGCCAGCTCCCGCTTCGCCAGCCGCCCCGAGCCGCGCTCGGCATCGAGAACGCCGTTGTCGACGATGACCCGGCCGCGGCTGATGACGGTCTTCGGCCAGCCGGTGACGGTCCAGCCCTCGAAGGGGGTGTAACCGGTCAGGTCGTGGGTGGTCTCGTCCGTGACCTTCGTCTCGGCCTCGGGGTCCCAGATCGCGATGTCCGCGTCCGAGCCCTCCGCCAGCGTGCCCTTGCCGGGATAGAGCCCGTAGAGCCGGGCCATGTTGGTGGAGGTCAGCGCGACGAAGCGGCTGGCGTCGATGCGGCCCTTGACGACGCCTTCCGAGAACAGCAGCGGCAGACGCAGCTCGAGGCCCGGCAGGCCGTTGGCGATCTGCTTGAAGGTCGGGTTCGGCCCGGCGCTGAGCTTGCCCGTCTCGTCGTAGCGGTAGGGGGCGTGGTCGGAGTTGAAGACCTGGAAGGTGTTGTCGGCGAGCCCCTGCCACATGGCCTCCTGGTCGCTCTTGTCGCGCGGCGGCGGGCTGCAGCAGAACTTGGCGCCCTGGGTGTCCGGCCGGTCCAGGTCCTCCGCCGTCAGGAACAGATATTGCGGGCAGGTCTCCCCATAGACCTTCAGGCCCGCATCCTGCGCCCGGCGGATCTCTTCCATGGCCTCGCGGGTGGTGACGTGGAAGATCAGGATCGGCACGTCGATGAAGCGCGCCAGCACGATGGCGCGGTGCACGGCCTCGGCCTCGGCCAGGCGCGGGTGGCTGATGGCGTGGAACTTCGGCGCCGTGTGGCCCTGATCGATCAGCCGCTCGCTGGCCCAGCGGATCATGTCGTTGTTCTCCGCATGCGCCACGATCAGGGCGCCGTGCTCGCGCGCCACCTCCAGCACCTGCAGCAACTGGTAGTCGTCGATTCGCATCAGGTCGTAGGTCATGAAGATCTTCAGCGTGCGGAACCCTTCCGCGATCAGAGGCGGCAGCTCGTTCTCCAAGACTTCCGGCGTCGGGTCCGTGACGATGATGTGGAAGTGGTAGTCGATGATCGCCTTCTCCTCGGCCAGCGCGCGGTAGGCGGCCACGACCTGGGTGACGGATTGGCCGCGGTGCTGGGCGGCGAAGGGCACGACCGTGGTGGTGCCGCCATGGGCTGCGGAGACGGTCGCCGAATAGAAGTCGTCCGCGTTCAGGATGCCGAAGGAGGACAGTTGCTCGATATGGCAGTGCCCGTCGATGCCGCCCGGCAGCACGAGCTTGCCGGAGGCGTCGATGTCGCGCGCGCCGGGCGCCAGGCTCTCGGCCATGGCGGCGATGACGCCGTCCTTGACGCCGATGTCGCCTGTTGCCTGCTCGCTGTCCGTCACGACGGTGCCGTTGCGGATGGTAAGGTCGAATTCACTCATGGTCTGGCTTCTTTCTCCGGGCCGGGACATGCCGCCGGGGCGTCGCCGCCCCAGCGGTGGATGTGATAGGGGTGCTGCGCCAGGCCGACGCAGAATTTCGAGACATAAGCTTCCATCCGGCCCGAGAACGCCCGCGCCTCGGCATTCGCCGCCAGCAGCCGCTCGCTCGCCGCCTGTGCATCCCGGCAGAGCTGCGCGTAGTTGATGGTGGTGAACTGCCGGTCCTTCAGGATGAAGTCGCCGTCGATCATGACGCTGCGCACGGCGGAGCCGTCCTCGGCGTGGACAATCTGGTTGGCCGGGTCGTTCAGGGGCACGAAGTTGATGTTGCTGAGATCGAGAAAGACGATGTCCGCGCGGGCACCCGGCGCCAGCCGGCCGACGTCGTCGCCGAAGCCGAGCGCCATGGCGCTGCCTTCGGTTGCCATGGCGATGACCTCGGTCGTCTCCAGCCAGTCGTCGGTCTCGGGCGAGACGATGCGCGAGACGAAGGAGGCCAGGCGCATGGCCTCGAACATGTTCTGATGGTCGCTGCAATGAGAGCCGTCGGTGCCGATGCCGACGGTGGCGCCCTTGGCCAGCAGCCGGCGGGCGGGCGCGATGCCGTTGCCCAGCCGCAGGTTGCTGCCCGGGTTGTGGGCGATGGCGCAGCCATTGTCGGCGAGGCGGTGCACGTCGTCGTCGTCGAGCCAGACGCAGTGGGCGCCCGTGAAGCGCGGCGAGAGCAGCCCGACGTCCTCCAGATGCGCGGTCAGCGTTTTGCCGTAGCGCTCGATCCCGGTGACAGCCTGGACGCGGGACTCCGCCAGATGCATGTGCAGCCCGACGTCGAACTCCTCCGCCAGGTCGCGGCAGCCGGCGATGAAATCGTCGCTGCAGTGCAGCGGAATGGTCGGCGCCAGCGCCAGCCTGGTGCGCGCGGACTCGAACGGACGGTCGGTCAGCAAGGCCCGGCAGGCCTTCAGGATCTCCTCGGTGGGCGACGCCCGCATCTCGGAAAGCCTCTGCCGCTCGGCTTCCGGGAAAGCCTCCAGCAGGCCGGATATGGCCTCATAGAGTGTACGGTCCGCCATCATCGGCGCCAGCACGGCGCGCACGCCGACGGCCTCGTAGCCCTTCGCCACCGCGTGCATGCCCTCGACGGTCGGCATCGGCACCTCGAAATAGAGGTCGTAGGTGGCGGTGCAGCCCTTCAGCACCATTTCCGCGGCGTTCAGCATGGTCGAGAGCTGCTTGTCCTCCAGCCCGCGATTGGCGTTCAGCCAGGGCCCCGCGTGCAACAGGTGCTCAAGGGTCCAGCGGTCGCCGAGCCCCTTGCCGATGCTGCCGTGACCGTGGGTGTGGGCGTTGATCAGGCCTGGCATCAGCAGGGTGCCGGAGGCGTCGATCTCGGCCGCGCCCTCCGGGGCGTCCAGGCCCGGAGGGCCGATCTCCAGGATCTCGCCGCCCTCGATCAACAGGTCGCGGTCGGCTGCGGATCGGGACGCCAGGTCCAGCAACCGTCCGCCGCGAATGACTTTGAAGTCCTTACCCATACGCACACTGCCTCTCTTGGAATCCGAACGCTAGCTGCTGAACACCTGCTTGCTCGACGACCAGGGGAAGAGCACGCGCTCCGCGATGCCCACGAGCTGAAAGAGCACGATGCCCATGATCGACAACAGCACCATGGCGCCGAAGGCGAGCGGCATGCGGAAGAACGCCGTCGACGTCTGGATGAGATAGCCGAGGCCGCGGTCCGAGGTGACGAACTCGCCGACCACGGCGCCGACCACCGCCAGCGCGATCGCCGCCTTCAGGCCGCTGAAGATGAAGGGGATGGCATAGGGCACGCGGATGCGCAGCAGCTCCTGCATGCGTGAGGTCTTGTAGGACCGGCTCAGCTCGATCAGGTCCGCGGGCACCGAAAGCAGGCCCGTGGCGATGGCGATCACCAGCGGGAAGAAGGCGACCAGGAACGTCACCGCGATGCGCGGCAGCTCGTTGGCGCCCATGGCGATCACCAGGATCGGCGCCAGCGCCACCTTGGGGATCGACTGCGTCAGCACCAGCAGCGGATAGATCGCGTTCGAGACGTAGCGGGACGAGGTCAGCGCGAAGCCGAGCGGCAGGCTGACGACGATGGAGAACCCGAACCCGAGCAGGACCGTGACGAGGGTCGCCAGCGTATGGCCCCAGACCACCGGCCACTCGGCGGCCGTCTCGGCGTAGATCACCGAGGGGGCCGGCAGCAGATAGACGGGAATGGCGAAGGCCTTGACGCAGATCTCCCAGACGATCAGCAGCGCAACGAACGTGGCGACCGGCAGGACCACGTCCTGGCCGAGATGCCAGGCCCGGCGAAGCTGGTAGCGCAGACCGGATTTCTCATTTGCCGGTGATGAGATGGCGGATTCGCTGGGCACATTGCTGGAATTCATTGCGTGCCTCCACTTCGAATGTTCTGGGACGGCCGATCGGCACGTCGATGATCTCCATGATGCGGCCGGGTCGCGGCGACATGACCACGACCCGGTCCGACATCAGCACGGCCTCGGTGATGGAATGGGTGACGAAGACGATGGTCTTGGGCCGTTCGGTCCAGATGCGCAGGAGCTCCAGGGACATCTCCTCCCGGGTCAACGCATCGAGGGCGCCGAAGGGCTCGTCCATCAGCAGGATCTCCGGGTCGTGGACGAGTGCGCGGCAGATCGCCGTGCGCTGCTGCATGCCGCCGGACAGCTCGTCCGGGTACTTCTTCTCGAAGCCGGCGAGCCCCGCCAGCTCCAGCAGGTCGCGGGCGGTCTGCTCGGATTGGGGCTTCAGCTCCCCCATCACGCTGAGCGGAAAAAGCACGTTGTCGAGGAGGTTTTTCCAGGGCAGCAGGGTCGCCTGCTGGAACACGATCCCCGTTTCCTTGCGCGGCTCCGTGACGGCTTCGCCGGCAATCTCGAGCGATCCCCCGGTGGGCGGGATGAGCCCGGCCAGCAGCCGCAGAAGGGTCGACTTTCCGCAGCCCGACGGTCCCACCAGGGAGATGAACTCGTTCTCCTCGATATCGAGGCTGATCCCCTCCAGCGCCACCACCGCCTCTCCGTCCCAGGACTGGAACACCTTGGAGGCGTTGGAAATCTTGATCGATGTCATCGAGGCCTCACGGTTGGCGCCTGGGCCAGCTTAGCGCGCAGGCGCCAACCTGATGAGTCGTCTGCGTTACGGCAGGAACGAGGTGTCGATCGCCGTGGCCGGATCGACCGAGGTGTCGAGCTTCTGGGCCTTCGCCGCCACCTCGAAGGTGAATTTCAGCCGTTCCGGCTCGAACTTGCCGAGGCCGGTCTTGGCCGAGTGGTCGCCGAAGACGAAGCCGAGCATGGCATTCAGGCTGCCCTTGCAGTCGTCCAGCGCCACTTCGGGCACCTTCTTGACGTGCAGTTTGCAGGCTTCCTCCTGATTGTCCTTGGCCCATGTCAGCGAGCGCTGCAGACCTTTCAGGAACTTCTTCACGGTCTCCGGGCGCTCCTTGAGGGTCTTCTCCGTGGTGATGATGGAGGCCGCGTAGATCGCGAACCCCGTCTTCACGAAGGGCAGCACCGTGATCTCCTCGCCGTTCTTCTTCGCCGCCTTGTTCTGGTAGTAGTGGTGGATCGAATAGAAAGGCGCGGCGTCGATCCGCTTGGCGATCAGCAAGGCCGCCATGGCCGAGGCGTCGGAGTTCACCCAGGTCACCGAGTTGGGGTCGAGGCCGACCCGCTGGGCGACCGCCGGGAAATGCAGCTTGTGGCTGTTGCCCGGCGTGATACCGATCTTCTTGCCGGCCAGATCCTTGAAGTCCCCGATGCCCGAGCTCTTCAGCACGAACAGGGAATGCGGCGAGTGGGTGTAGAGCGCGCTGATCAGCTTCAGCGGCGCTTTCCCCCGCAGCCGGGCGGCGAAGACGGCGGCGATGTCGGCGATGCCGAAGTCCGCCGCGTTGCTCGCGACCTTGGAGGCGGTGTCGCCGGAGCCGTAGCCGCGGCTGATCTTGATGTTGAGTCCCTCGTCCTTCCAGAAGCCTTTGGACCAGCCGGCGTAATAGGCCGCCATCTCGCCCGAAGGGATCCAATCGAGGAGGAAGTGGACATCCTCCTCGGCCTTGGCGAGCGTCGCGTTGCCTGCGAGCGCCGCCGAGAGAGCGACAATTCCGACCGAGAGCAAGTGTCCCAGGGGCCGAGTCCGTTTTGTGTTGCGCATGATGTTCACTCCGGTTCGTTCGAGCACTGTCGTCAGCATGTCGGAGGAACGACCATGCGCCGGAACGTCCGCCGTTGTTTTTCAAGGGTCTTCGACGGTTGGTTGCGACATTCCTCCCACGCCGCAAGGATGGAACCGGCGGGTAATAAAGTCGAATTAAATATCCCGGGGGTGAAATAGATATCGGTTATATAGCGGCGGCCTGCCCCAGCGTGCCGGACTGCCAGAGATAGTCGTCCAGGAAGATCGTGGCCAGCCGCGAGAGCGGTCGCAGGCGCGAAGAGGAGAGCGAGACCGCGACCTCCTGGTTGCACGCGAAGGGCTTGACGACGAGGTCGGCGAAGCTGCGTTGGCTGACCGTGAATTCGTCCACGATCGCCACGCCGGCGCCGGCGTCGACCAGCGTGCAGGCCGTGAAGCAGAAGCGCACATTCATGTTGATGCGCTGGTGCTCGCCGGCCTCCCGAAACGCCTCGTCGACCACCAGGCCGATGGGCGAGGCGCGGGGGTAGGAGATCAGATGCTCCCCGCGCAGGTCCCGCGGCCGGATGGCCGTGCGGCCCGCCAGCGCGTGGCCCTTGGGCAGCACGCAGACCAGCTTGCCCTTGCGGACGATGGTGGTTTCCAGCGCCGGATGGTCGATCGGCGTGATCGTCAGGCCGAAGTCCGCCTGATCGCCGACCAGGAGATCGACGATGTGCTCGTGCGGCGGCGTGTCGA
This sequence comes from Hyphomicrobiales bacterium, assembly GCA_022361215.1. Lineage (GTDB taxonomy): Bacteria > Pseudomonadota > Alphaproteobacteria > Rhizobiales > Methyloligellaceae > JAKSBI01. The sequence continues at coordinate 13,406 of JAKSBI010000750.1, forward strand.
AGCCGACCTTGACGGCCGGCCGGTCGTGCACGAACGCGGCGATGGCCTTGGGGATCACCGTTTGCCCGATGCTGGGGCTGGCCACGAACTTGAGCGTCCCTGCCTGTGTGTCCCGCAGGTCTTCGGCCAGGTTTCGAACCGCGTCGAAGTGGGAGAACAGGGTGTCCGAGTTGGCGTAGAGGGTTTCGGCTTCCGGCGTCGGACGCAGCCGCCCGCCCTTGCGCTCGAACAGGGGAAAGCCGAGCTGGTCCTCGAACTGACGGATCATGTTGCTCACCGCCGGCTGCGAGATCAGCAGAAGATGGGCGGCGTTTTTCGTGGACCCGGCCTGCATGACAGCCCGGAAGATCTCCAGTTGCCGTAAATTCATGCTGTATAATCTATGCGAATATCGACCGTGTGAATTTTAATTCGACATTGTAGGCCGGTTTGGCTTGAGTGAGAAGCGCCCCGGCGGGGCGTCTCGGGTTTCAGCGACAGGCGGGGTTTGCGGAGGCGGCGGTCGATGTCCAGAGTCATTCGCGTTGGCGGTGCCCAGATGGGGCCGTTGCAGAAATCCGACAGCCGGCAGGTGGCGGTCGAGCGCATGATCGCCCTGCTCGACCGGGCCAGGGAGCGGGACTGCCGGCTCGTCGTGTTTCCCGAGCTGGCGCTGACCACGTTTTTTCCGCGCTGGGACATGGACGACCCGCGCGAGATCGACGCCTATTTCGAAACCGAGATGCCAAACGCGGCGACTAGGCCCTTGTTCGATCGCGCCAAAGAGCACGGGCTGGCCTTCTCCTTCGGCTATGGCGAGCGGGTCGAGGAGGACGGCGGGCAGCACCGCTACAACACCTCGATCCTCGTCGACGAGACCGGCCATATCGTCGGCAAATACCGCAAGACGCACCTTCCGGGGCATGCCGCGTTCGACCCCGAGCGCTCGTTTCAGCATCTCGAGAAGAAGTATTTCGAAGTCGGGAACACCGGGTTCCGCGCCTGGCGGTTCATGGGCGGTATCGTCGGCATGTGCATCTGCAACGACCGCCGCTGGCCCGAGACCTACCGGGTCCTGGGGTTGCAGGGGGTCGAGATGGTCCTGCTCGGTTTCAACACGCCCTCCGTCAATTCGCAGCGGGCCAGCGAGGCCGAGGATCTGAGAACCTTCCACAACGACCTCTCCGTCCAGGCGGGCGCCTATCAGAACGGCACCTGGGTCGTCTCCATCGCCAAGGCCGGCGTCGAGGATGGCCACGAGCTTCTGGGCGGCTCGACCGTTGTCCATCCGTCCGGACGCATCGTTGCCCGCGCGCAGACCGTGGACGATGAGCTGATCGTCGCCGACTGCGATCTCGACGCGTGCAACTTCTACAAGGAGACGATTTTCGATTTCGCTAGGCACCGCCGCATCGAGCACTATGGTCTGATCACGCAGCAGACGGGCGTCGTGCGCCCGGACTGACGCAGGCGGATGGGCCGCTTTTTGGAAGGAGCCGAGATGTCGGGTCGGATTCTGGTCATCAATCCCAACAGCAATGAGGGGGTCACGGCGGAGATCGACCGGGCTCTGGAGCCGCTGCGCACGTCGGATGCGCCGCCCATCGAGTGCACGACGTTGAAAGACGGCCCCTATGGCATTGAAAGTCAGCGCGATTCCGACGTCGCGGCCGATTGCGTGGCGAAAGCGGTCGCGGCCAGCGACGCCGACGTGGCAGCGTTCGTGATCGCCTGCTATTCCGATCCGGGCCTGGGCGCGGCGCGCGAGATCACGGCCAAGCCCGTCTTCGGGATCGCCGAGACGGGTCTGGCGACGGCGATCATGCTGGGTGGGCGCGTCGGCGTGATCTCCATCCTGCCCCAGTCCGTGGACCGGCACTGGGCTTACGCCAGGTCCCTCTGCCTGCACGACCGGATCGTGGGGGACATTCCGGTCAACCTGACCGTAGCCGAGCTTGCGGACGAGGAGGTGGTCGGGCCGAAGATGCTGGAGGTCGGCCACCGTCTGCGCGACGAGCTCAACGCCAACGTCATCCTGCTTGGCTGCGCCGGCATGGCGCGCTACCGTCCGCAGCTTGAGAAAGCGCTTGGCATCCCCGTCATCGATCCGACGCAGGCGGCAACCGCGGCGGGCATACTCTCCCTGCGCTTAGGCTATGGCAACGGCCGGAGCCGGACGGACGCCTGATCAGATCCGTCCGCTCCCGTTCTCGCCGCGGAGATGATTGCATGCGCGCCCTGGTCGTCGAAGAGTTCGCCCCCTACGAATCCCACGCCATCAAGGAGCTGGCCGATCCCGAGCCCGGCGCCGGCGAGGTGATCATCGACACCCGCGCCATGAGCGTGAACTTTCCCGATGTGCTCATGGTGGAGGGGCTCTACCAGCACAAGCCGGAGCGTCCGTTCATCCCGGGATTCGACGCCTCCGGCGTGATCTCCGCTATCGGCGACGGCGTGGCGCATCTCG
>JAKSBI010000821.1 GCA_022361215.1 Hyphomicrobiales bacterium
AACTGGACCGGCTGGGACCACCAGCCCTTCGTGGACGCCACCCGCGCCTATGTGCGCGGCGCGGTCGACCCCAGCACCATCGCCACCAAATCGCGCCGCCGCCTGCCCTATGTGGAGCCCGCCGCGCCCGATACGCCGCGCACATTGCCGCTTGCAGTGGACCTGAGACCGAAGGGATAGGACGGCGCCGACCACGCTCCAGAGCAGAAATCAATCACCGTCATTCCCGCGAAAGCGGGAATCCATTGGCAGTGACGGCAGAGCGAAGGCCTCAACGGCAGTTTGCAAATAGCAGCACCTATTTGCAGATATTCCGCCCTACTAATTAGAGATTATTCCCAGCTTCATTTTGCACTTAAGAGGGAAACACAGGCCTTCGAGATTCTTTTTCACAAATGCGTTATGAAATTCATCTGAACAAAAATAGTAAAATTCAAACGGCTCAACACCCCGCCAAAAATGATGATTGACAATAACGCTAGCGCTTAATGTGCATTGATTTCCTGGCCACAAGCTTATCGGCGGCCGATTCCCAACAAATCCTTTGTAGCCGCGCCCTCTTTTGAAATCGGTCTCTTCGATCACAACACAGTCGAGTTGGGGTGGATAGAGAATAAGATAGTAGGTGCCGTGATCAGTCTTGCCCGCGATCTGTACACCATCTTTGCTCCGAGCGCTAAGGGGAACAAACTCCTGAATGCCCGGCTCTAGCTCCTCAATGAGATCTCTCACCGTCTGGGAAACAATGAAATTTCCTGTAGACCAGCCTATCACGTCAGGAACGCCTCCTCGCCGAGGCTTTCCGACCAGGAGCGTATGCGGCATGGACTTGCGATCTTCATCGGTCAGCGTGTTTGGGACACAAAGCCGAGCTTGAAACTGTCGGGAGACCTCAGGAAAGAACTCTCTGTCAACGGAACGGTCGTCCTCACCTCCGGCTTCAACGATATAAGGCATATTGGAATTTCCTCGAGCCGCGCGGCACCGCCGGCCTAAACGGCGTGGATTGGATTCCACCTTTCCACTTTCGCGGGAATGACGGAGGGGGAAGTCGAGGGCTCCGCGAACTGCCCCTACCCCTTCCCCTTGGCCTGGATCTTGGCCCAGGTGTCGCGCAGCGCGACCGTGCGGTTGAAGACCGGGCGGTCCGGCGTCGCGTCCGGGTCGAGGCAGAAATAGCCGAGCCGTTCGAACTGAACCGCCCCGCCGGCCTCGGCGTCGGCCAGGTTCGGCTCCAGGCGGCAGTCGGTGAGCACCTTGAGCGAGTCCGGGTTCAGGTGCTCCAAGGGGTTGGCTTCGAGCCCGGCCTCTGGCGCGCTCAAGAGATGGTCGTAGAGGCGCACCTCGGCCGAGAGCGCCTTGGCGGCCGAGACCCAGTGCAGGGTCGCCTTCACCTTGCGGCCATCCGGCGCGTTGCCGCCCCGCGTCGCGAGATCGTAGCTGCAGCGCAGCTCGACCACCTCGCCCGCGTCGTTCTTGACGACCTCGTTACAGGTCAGGAAATAGGCGTAGCGCAGGCGCACCTCGCGCCCCGGCGCCAGCCGGAAGAACTTCTTGGGCGGGTCCTCCATGAAGTCCTCGCGCTCGATATAGAGCTCCCGCGAGAACGGCACCCGGCGCCTGCCCGCGCTCTCGTCCTCCGGATTGTTGACCGCCTCCAGCTCCTCGACCTGGCCTTCCGGATAGTTCTCGATCACGACCTTCAGCGGGTCGAGCACGGCCATGCGCCGCTCGGCGGTCTTGTTCAGGAGCTCGCGGGCGCAGTGCTCCAGCAGCGCCATCTCGACCACGTTGTCGCTCTTGGTGATGCCGACGCGGCCGGCGAAGTCGCGAATGGCGGCGGGCGGATAGCCGCGGCGCCGGAGCCCCTGCAAGGTGGGCATGCGCGGATCGTCCCAGCCGCGCACATGGCCCTGCTCCACCAGCTCGATCAGGCGGCGCTTGGAGAGCACCGTGTGCGTCAGGTTGAGCCGCGAGAACTCGTACTGATGCGGCCGCGCGGGCACCGGCAGGTTCTCCACGAACCAGTCGTAGAGCGGCCGGTGGTCGGCGAACTCCAGCGTGCAGAGCGAATGGGTGACGTGCTCGATGGCATCCGACTGCCCGTGCGCGAAATCGTAGGTCGGGTAGATGCACCAGGCGTCGCCCGTACGCGGATGGGGGCTGTGCAGGATCCGGTACATCACCGGGTCGCGCAGGTTGATGTTTCCCGAAGCCATGTCGATCTTGGCGCGCAGCACCCGCTCGCCTTCCTTGAACTCCCCTGCCCGCATCCGGCGGAGCAGATCCAGGTTCTCCTCGACGCTACGCTCCCGATAGGGGCTGTCGGTCCCGGGCTCGATCAGCGTGCCGCGATGCGCGCGGATCTCGTCGGCCGAGAGATCGTCCACATAGGCCTTGCTCGCGCGGACCAAATGCTCGGCCCAGTCGTAGAGCTGCTCGAAATAGTCGGACGCGAAATAGAGATGCTCGCCCCAGTCGTAGCCGAGCCAGCGCACGTCCTTCTTGATGCTCTCGATGTACTCGTGCTCCTCCTTCACCGGATTGGTGTCGTCCATGCGCAGATGGCAGCGCCCGCCGAACTCCTGCGCGACGCCGAAATTCAGGCAGACGGACTTGGCATGTCCGATGTGCAGATAGCCGTTGGGCTCGGGCGGGAAGCGCGTCACGACGCCATCGACCCGCCCCCCCGCCAGGTCGTCGCGGATGCCGTCGCGGATGAAGTCCCGCGCGCCCTCTTCAGTGATCGTATCTGCGTCGCTCATGCCCTGCCGCTCCCACCGGCCGCCCCGCGCTCTCTCTGGAAGAAAACCTCCGGAGCGTCAAGGCGGGAAGACCTCGCCCCCTGACCCTCAAGTTCAAGTACCGGCCGGGACCTGCCGGGCGGCGCACCCGCAACGCGGACAAGTCGATGAGAAGCCTTGGATTCGCCCCCGGGTGCCGCAATAGCTGAGCGCAACAATCGGGAACCGTCTGGATCCGGCCCGGATAACTTGGGTACACGGACGATTTTCCAACTCCAACTGCCTTTTAACAAAATTCGAACCTGAAGCCGCTAAACGTTGTTTCCAATGACTTGTTTCGCGGGCGGCTCACGGTGAGCCACCGCCCGCCTTCGACGCGGTGCCGGACACAATAAGGGGCACGATGACGATCTCCCAGGACGACATGGCCAAGCTGGGCGAGCGCCTGAAACGGCTGTCCTGCGAAAACAGCCTCCTCAACGCCGCCTTCGAAAACATGGCCCAGGCAGTCTGCATGTTCGACAGCGAGGCAAGGCTGGTCTTCGCGAACAAGCGCTATGCGGCCATATACGGCCTGCCCCGTGAAAGCCTGGTCCCGGGCATCACGATTCCCGAAATCGTCCGGATGCGCGTCGACGGAGGCAACATCGCCGGGGACAATGTCGAAGCCTATGTGGCGGAGCGGGAACACTGGCTGCGCGATCGCACCCGCACGCGCAGCCTTCACCAGCTCTCCAACGGCCGTACCGTCGCCGTGGAACGCCGGTTCCTGGACGACGGCGGCTGGATCGCCACCCATACGGACATGACGGAGCATCTGGCGCTCCAGGACGAGCTTCGCGACAGCCGGGAACGGCACACGCGCCTGCTGGAGACCCTGAACATCATCCCCTGGGAGTTCGATTGGGCGGCCCAGCGGTTCATCTATGTGGGGCCTCAGGCCGCCCAGTTCGGCTATCCGATCGAAGACTGGTACCGCGACGGTTTCTGGACGCGCATCATCCACCCGGACGATCGAACCGATGCGGTGGACTTTTGCGTGGCGGCCACGGAACGGGGCCAGGACCACGATTTCGAGTATCGCGTCGTGAAGGCCGACGGCAGCATCTGCTGGATCCGCGACATCGTCAGCGTCGTGACCAACGCCGGCGGCTCGCCGTTCCTGCGCGGGGTCTTTGTGGACATCGGGGAGCAGAAACAGGCCGAGCAGGACCGCAAGCAGAGGGAATCCGAGCTTCAGCAGATCTTCGACAACGTGCCCGTGCGGATCATCTACAAGGACGACAACAACCGGCTTCTGCGCGTCAACGAGCACGCCGCCCGGTCCATGGGCCTCAGCGTCGAGGAGGCGGAGGGCGCCAGCGCTTACGACCTCTTCCCCGAGATGGCGAAGAAGTACCATGAGGACGATCTCGAGGTCATCAACTCCAACACGCCGAAGCTGGGCATCGTGCAGCCCTACACGCCCAGGAACGGCGAGCGGGGATGGGTGGTCACCGACAAGGTGCCCCTGATCGACGAGGAGACCGGCAAGCGCTTCGTCTTTGCGTCGTCGGTCGACATCACGGCGCAAAAGCTGGCCGAGCAGGAGCTTCGGACCAGCAAAGCGCGGTTCAAGGATATCGCGGAGACCGCGTCCGACTGGTTCTGGGAGACCGATCGACATCACCGCTTCACCTATATCTCGAAGCGGTTTCACGAGATGACCGGCGTCGAGCCGGACAAGATCCTGGGGCACTCGCGCTTCGAGCTGGCCGGCGGCGCCGGCCCCGAGTGGGACGAGCACACGGCCGATCTGCAGGCCCGGCGTCCGTTCCGGGATTTCAGGTACCAGGTCGCGAACGATCGCGGCGAAATGCGCTACTGGTCCACGAGCGGAAAACCCATCTTCGCGGAAGACGGCACGTTCATCGGCTACCGCGGCTCGGGCAGCGATCGCACCATTGAGGAAAGGGCCCTGAAAGTTCTTTCCAGGTCTCACGATCAGCTCCAGGAGAGCGTCCAGCGCGCCACGGCGGAGCTGAGGGCCAAGACCGAGAAACTGGCCCAGGCGCTCGCCAAAGAGAAGGAACTCAACGAGCTGCAGCGGCAGTTCGTGTCGATGGCCAGTCACGAGTTCCGCACGCCGCTCGCCATCATCGACAGCACCGCACAAAGACTGAAGAGCCGGGCCGAAAAGCTGACGCCTGCCGAGACCGTCAAGAGGGTCGACGGGATCCGGCAGGCCGTGCAGCGCATGACACGGCTGATGGAAAGCACGCTCACGGCCGCCCGCATGGAGAAGGGCAAGGTCGCCGTCGAGATCGCGGCCTGCGACCTGCGAAAGGTCGTGGCGGAGGTCTGCCAGCGGCAGCAGGACATCGCCGACGATCACCTGATCGCGTGCGACCTTGCCGAGCTGCCCGAGACCATCCAGGCCGATTCGGGCGCCCTCGAGCAGGTGCTGACCAATCTCGTCTCGAATGCCGTGAAGTACTCACCCAATGCCCCGCACATCGAGGTGAAGGGCTCTCGCGATGGCGACGACGCGGTGATCTCGGTCCGCGACCACGGCCTCGGCATCGACGCGGAGGATCTGCCGCGCATGTTCGAGCGCTTCTTCCGCGCCAAGACTTCGACGGGCATCGCCGGCACGGGCATCGGCCTCAATCTGGTGAAAGCCCTGGTCGAGATGCATGGCGGGACCGTCGGGGTCGAAAGCCAGGTGGACAAGGGCAGCCGCTTCACGATCCGGCTGCCGATCAGCGGGCCGAAAGAAACGGGACAGACGGGCAGGCGCGCCGCATAGGCGGCGATGACCGGCCACGCAATGGGGAAACGCCATGCCAACCATACTGTGCATCGAGGACGAAACGCTCTTGCGCGAGAACATCGCGGAGGAGCTGCAGGACGAAGGCTACGACGTGCTGCAAGCGAGCAACGGCCAGGACGGGCTGCAGATGATCCTGCAGCACAGGCCCGACCTCGTGCTCTGCGACGTCTCCATGCCGGGCAAGGACGGCTATCAGCTCTTGCAGGAGGTCCGCGGCAGCCACGAAGCCTTTGACGAGATGCCGTTCATCTTCGTCTCGGCGCTCGCCGAGCGGCAGCACATCCTGTCTGGCCTGAAGCTCGGCGCCGACAACTACATCACCAAGCCGATCGATTTCGAGCTGCTCAAGGTGAAGATCCGCGGCAGCCTGCGGCAGATCGAGCGCATGCGAAAAGGCTTCTACAGGAACGTCTCGAACGTTCACGTCATAGACGTGTGACGCGGTCTGCGGGACCGTGTGGCGAGGAAACTGTGCGGGACCGGTGGCTGGGGCGCAGGGATTCGAACCCCGATATCTCGGACCAGAACCGAGCGTAATGCCATTATACGACGCCCCAATGCCGTCTTCGGCGGAACCTAAGCACCTTCGCCCCGTTTCACAAGAGCGTCGTTGGACGACGGAACGAGCCGCGCGGCCCGGTCACACCACCCCGCGGCGCTCCAGCTCGGCGATGAGCTGGTCAACCAGCTCCTCCGGCCCCGCATGGGCCGTATCGAGACGGATGTCCGCGTCCTCCGGCGCCTCGTAGACCGAGTCGATGCCGGTGAAATTCTTGATCAGGCCGGCCCGGGCCTTCTTGTAGAGGCCCTTGGGGTCGCGCGCCTCGCACACCGCCATGGGCGCGTCGACGAAGACCTCGATGAAATCGCCCGCATCGAACAGCTCGCGCGCCATGCGCCGCTCCGAGCGGAAGGGCGAGATGAACGAGACCATGACGATCAGGCCGGCATCGGTGAAGAGCTTCGCCGTCTCGGCCACGCGGCGCATATTCTCCACCCGGTCCGCATCGGTGAAGCCCAGGTCCTTGTTCAGCCCGTGGCGGACATTGTCGCCGTCGAGAACATAGGTGTGGCGGCCTTCCGCATGCAGCCGCTTCTCCAGGAGGCTGGCGACCGTGGACTTGCCGGCGCCCGAGAGGCCGGTGAACCAGAGCGCGCAGGGGCGCTGCCCCTTGAGCCCGGCCCGCGCGGCCCTGTCGATGTCGAGCGCCTGCCAGCTGATGTTGGTCGCCCGGCGCAGGCCGAAGGCGATCAGGCCCCGGCCGACCAGCTCCCCGGTGTCGCGGTCGTAGAGCCTGAAACCGCCCGTGTCCGGGTTCTCGTCGAAGGGATCGAAGACCAGCTCGCGGCTGAAACCGAGATTGCAGTAGCCGACCTCGTAGGCCTCCAGCGTCTTGCCCGCCTGATGCTCCAGCGTGTCGACGCTGAGCTTGTGCTTGAGCGCGCTGATGGTCGCCGTCGCCTGCTGGCTGCCGGCGGTGAGCTCGTAGACCCGGCCCGGCAGCATCGGCTCCGGGCCCATCCAGACGAGATGCGCGGCCACCTGGTCCGAAACATGCGCCCGCGCGGCGGCGTCCGACAGCATGTCGCCACGCACAATGTCCTCCGGCCCTTCGAGGTCGAGGGTCACCGCGTCGCCCGCCCGGGCCAGCGCGAGCTCCCGACCCGAGTCGGTCACGCGCAGGACACGCGCCCGGCGCGCCGCAGGCAGGACTATGACCTCGTCGCCCGGACGCACGGTGCCGCTCAGGATAGCGCCGCTGACGCCCTTCGCCGCGGCATCGCCGATGCGCTCGACGGCCATGCGGAACGGCCGTTCCGCGCGTCCGTTCAGCACGTCGACCGCCTCCAGATGCGCCAGCAGGCCCGGCCCGCGATACCAGGGCATGGCCGCCCCCGCATCCGCGACCGCATCGCCCGTGGCTGCCGAGACCGGGATGCAGGTCACCCCGTCGATTCCCAGGTCGCCGGCAAATCCCGTCAGCTCCTCGGCAATCTCCTCGAACCGGGCCTGGTCGAAGCCGACGGCGTCCATCTTGTTGACGGCGACCGCAAGCCCGCCGATGCCGAACAGCTTGGCGATGCAGCAATGGCGATGGGTCTGGGTCGTCACGCCGCGCTCGGCATCCACGACGAGGATCGCAAGCGCCGCCTCTCCCGCGCCGGTC
>JAKSBI010000533.1 GCA_022361215.1 Hyphomicrobiales bacterium
CCAGACCCGGCGCGGCGCCGAGACGGCGCGCGGTGGCGTTGGCGTGGGAGACGATGCCGTCCTCCAGCGTCGACCGGCCGTCGCCGATGCGCGCGCTGGCGTGCGCCACGGTCAGCCCGGCGATGCCGCGCGTGTCGAGGGCGGGCAGGCGCGTCATGCCGCAGTCGTCCGGCCCGCCGCCCGCATCGTTGAAGACTGCCGCGAAGCCCTCCACCTGCAGCGCCATGCGCGGATCGCCGCCGACCAGCCCGCCATGGGAGCCTGTGACGACGATCTGCCCCGCATCCTCCGGCACCACCAGCGAGGCCGAGTCGATGACGACGATCCGGCGCCCCGGCCCGTCGCCCTCCACCGCGCGCGCCTCCTCCATGGGCGCGGGCGCCCTATGCGGCAGCGACGCGGCGCTCAGGCGCGCGGCGGCCTCGGCGCAGGCCATGCCGGCCGCAACCCCGAGCCCGGCAGCAACGGCGTTGGCGTGGCTGATCGTCCCCCGTGCCCACATGTCCCCGGCATCGCCGATGCGCGCCGATAGGTGCGAGACCGTGGCGGCGGCCAGCCCCAGGCCCTCGCAGAGTCCGAGGCCGGCGATGCCCGCGTCGTCCTTGCCGACGCCGGCGTCGTTCAGGATCACGGCGCGCGGCCCGGCCTTCGCCGCCAGATAGCCGGCGTAGAGGCCGCCATGGGAGCCGCTGACGATCACCGCGCCGGCTACGTCGGCGGGCAGCTTGGTCACGCTCGGCGCAAGCCGCACGGTTTCGGGCAGGGTCTCGGTCATGCTCCCTGCTATACACGCTCCGCCCCCGGTCGACGACGCGCTTGTCGCCCACCCGCGCTTGCTCCAAACTGCAAGGCCAAGCAACTCGCCTTCGCTCTCATCTCGCCATGCCCCAGGAGCCCGGACCCAATATCGACCTGCCGCGCCTGCGCGCCCACCACCGGCAGATGCTGCGCATCCGGGCCTTCGAGGAGCGCGCCGTCAAGGCGCTGCAGGACGGGCTGATCCGCGGCGCCATCCATTCCTCCATCGGCCAGGAGGCAGTCGCGGCAGGCATCGTCTCCAACCTGCGGCCCGACGACATTCTGCTCTCCACCCATCGCGGCCACGGCCACACGCTCGTCAAGGGCGCCGGGGCCGTGCCCATGATGCGCGAGCTCTTCGGCCGCGCCGGCGGCTGCTGCGACGGCAAGGGCGGCTCCATGCATATCGCCGATTTCGGCGTCGGCATGCTCGGCGCCAACGGCGTCGTGGCCGCCAACATTCCCATCGCGGCCGGCGCCGCGCACGCCATCAAGCTGCAAGGCGGCGACCGCATCGTCTGTTGCATCTTCGGCGACGGCGCCACCAATCGCGGGCCGTTCCTGGAAGGGCTGAACTGGGCGAAGCTCTTCCAGCTGCCGGTCCTGTTCGTCTGCGAGGACAACGTCTACGCCGCCATGACCCGCACCGCCGAGATGTCGGCGGGCGCGGGGCCGGTGGCACGGGCCGAAAGCCTCGGCCTGCCCTCCGTCGCCGTCGACGGCAACGACGTGCTCGCCCTCGACGAAGCGGCGCGCGACTTCGCGGCGCGCATTCGCGGCGGCGCCGGACCGCATTTCATCCTGGCCCGGACCTACCGTCTGGCAGGCCACACCGCCGCGGACCCCGCCGCCTACCGTCCCGAGGGAGAAGTCGAAGAGCGTGCCAAGGCCGATCCCATCGCCCAGACACGGGCCCTGCTCGCCGGCGCCGGCGTCGCCGAAAGCGATCTCGACGCGGACAGCACAGCCGCGGAGGCCGAGATGGACGAGGCCCTGGCGGCGGCGCGGCAGACCGACTATCCCGCCCTCGCCCGCACCTTCGAGGACGTCCAGGATGTCGGCGACCCGCGCCGGGACGCCTTCTGATGGCGCGGCTCACCTACATGGAGGCCTCGCGCCAGGCGGTGGCCGAGGAGATGCGCCGCGACCCCATGGTCTGGTGCCTCGGCGAGGACCTCGGCCGCGGCGGCGTCTTCGGCCAGTACAAGGGCCTGGTCGACGCGTTCGGCCCGGACCGCATCTCCGACGCGCCGATCTCCGAGGCCTGCATCATGGGCGCGGCCGTCGGCGCCGCCATGATGGGTACGCGGCCCGTGGTCGAGATGCGCTTCTCCGACTTCGCGCTCTGCGCCGTCGACGAGCTGGTGAACCAGGCCGCCAAGGCCCGCTACATGTTCGGCGGCCAGTCGCGCGTGCCGCTGGTGGCGCGGGAGCCCATCGGCATGTGGCGCTCCTCCGCCGCCCAGCACTCCCAGTCGCTCGAAGCCTGGTACGCCCACATCCCCGGCCTCGTCGTCGCCTGCCCGGCGACGCCCGCCGACAACAAGGCGCTGCTGAAGGCCGCCATCCGCGCCGACGACCCGGTGGTGCATATGGAGCACAAGAACCTCTGGGGGCTGGAGGACGAGGTGCCGGAGGGCGATCACGTGCTGGCGTTCGGCGAGGCCCGCATCGCGCGCGAGGGCCGCGACGTCACCGTCGTGAGCTGGTCCGCCACCGTGCACGAGGCGCTTGCGGCGGCGGAGCAACTCGACAAAGAGGGCGTCTCCGCCGAGGTCGTCGACCTGCGCACCCTCTGGCCCTGGGACAAGGACGCCGTGCTCGCCAGCGTCGCAAAGACCGGCCGCTTGCTGATCGCCCACGAGGCCGTCGCCGTGGCGGGCTTCGGCGCCGAGGTGGCCGCCACCGTCGCCGAGCGGCTGCACGGCCGCTTGCAGGCCCCCGTCACCCGCCTCGGCGCCCCGCGCGTCCCCATCGCCTACGCCCCGAACCTCGAGGACGAGCTGCGCGTCACGGCCGCGAAGATCGCCGAGGCCGCAAAGCGGCTGGTGCAGTAATGCACACGCAGGCCCCCCTCTCCCGCCATTCCTGCGAAAGCAGGAATCCATTGGCGCCGGCGACACGGCAAGGAACAAAGACTCGTGCGCCATGTTCGCGTCTTGGGCAACGTCCCAGAACGAACCGTCGGACCTTCGATCAGCAACAATGGCCAATGGATTCCTGCTTTCGCAGGAATGACGGAGGAGAGGGATTGATCCCCAAGGAAACCCCATGACCGGCAGTAACGAGATGACGGGGGGCGAGGCGCTCGCCCGCATGATCCAGGCCTACAACAGCGGCCCCATGTTCGGCATGGGCGGGTTCCAGCTCCTGCCCTTCTACGACGCGGCCCGGCGCCTCGGCCTGAAGCACAGCCTGATCAACGACGAGCGCGCGGCCGTGTTCGCGGCGGATGCCTATGCCAAGGTCTCGGGCCGCGTCGGCCTCGCCGACGCCACGCTCGGGCCCGGCGCCACCAACCTGGTCACGGGCCTCGTCGAGGCGCTCAATGCCGGCTCCCCGCTGGTGGTGCTCACCGGCAACGCCAACCGCGACCATGCCGGCAAGCACATGACCCAGGAGGCGCGGCAGATCGAGATCCTGCGCCCGGCGGTGAAGGAGATTCTGCGCGTCGAGACGATCGAGCGCATCCCCGAGCTGATGCGCCGCGCCTTCGAGGTCGCTACCTCCGGCCGTCCCGGCCCCGTCGTGGTCGACGTACCCGAGGACGTCTGCCACGGCACCCACGGCTTCGAGGAGACGGACTTCGAGGTCGACCCGGCGCACGAGGCCATCCCGGCCTTGCGCTGCCGGCCCGACGCGGCGGCGACCGCGCGGGCCGCCGAGCTGCTGGCCGGCGCCAAACGGCCGCTGATGCTCTGCGGCGGCGGCGTGCACCTGTCGGGCGCCGCCGACACCGTCGCCCGCTTCGCCGAGGACTTCGGCGTCCCCGTCGCCCACACCATGAGCGGCAAGGGCGCCATCGCCTGCACCGGCCCGCACAATGCCGGCCTGTTCGGGCGCTACGACCGCATCGCCAACGCGCTGATCGAGGAGTCCGACTGCCTCCTCGTGGTCGGCTGCAAGCTCGGCGAGATCGCCACCAAGCGCTACGTGGTGCCGCCCGCCGGCAAGACCCTCATCCATCTCGACATCGTCGCCGAGGAGATGGGCCGCAGCTACCGCCCGACGGTCCGGCTCTGGGGCGACGCGCGGGCGGGCCTCGACGACCTCGCCGCCGCGCTCGCCGACCGGGGCCTCGATGCCGCGCGACAGGCCTATATCGGCGAGGTCGCCGAGCGCATGGCCAAGTGGCGCCAGAGCGTCGCCGACCGGCTCACTTCCGAGGAAAAACCCATCGGCATGGCCCGACTCCTGAACGAGCTGGGACAGGTCCTGCCCGAGGACGGCCTCTTCGTCGCCGACGGTGGCTTCGCGGCCCATTGGGGCGGGCTCATCTTCGACACCAAGCGCCCCGGCCGCTGCTTCGTGCCGGACCGCGGCTTCGCCTCCATCGGCTACGGCCTGCCCGGCGCCATCGGCGCCAAGCTGGCGGCGCCGGACCGCGTGGTGGCGGCGCTCACCGGCGACGGCGGCTTCAACATGAGCCTCGGCGAGCTGGAGACCGCCCGACGCATGGGCCTCGCCGTCGTGATCCTGATCGTCAACAATGCCGCCTCGGGCTACGTCAAGGCGCTGCAGCACCTGATGTATGGCGACGGCGCCTACCAGTCGAGCGACCTGGCCGAGACCGACTATGCAGCGTTGGCCGAGGCCATGGGCTGCAAGGGCCTGCGGCTCGAGGACCCGGCCCGCATCGCCGCCACGCTTGAGGAAGCCTTCGCCCATGACCGCGGGCCTGTCGTCGTGGACGTGGTGGTCACCCGCGCCCCCGCCAAGATGCTCCCCGCCGTCGACGCCCGCACGGTGCAGGCCAAGAAGGGCGACCGGGTGGCTTAGAGTGTTTATGGTTTGAAGACCGACCCACCCCCTCCGTCATTCCTGCGAAAGCAGGAATCCATTTATACGGACCACCCGAACAATCTTATCGACTCGCGCGCGCACCTCTCGTGGATCGTAGACCCAGAACAACATTCGGGTCCTGTACTCCGCCGCAACCGCCAATGGATTCCTGCTTTCGCAGGAATGACGGGAGAGTTTCGATAGGTCCCGTCGAGCAGGAACGGCTCTAATCGCCCACCGTCGATACCGTCCCAAGCGTGACCCGCCGCTCCTCCGGCGTTCGCCCCGCCATCTCCAGGGTCAGCTTGCGCCGCACGGCCTCGGCGAACACGAACACGAACACTTTCACGTCTTGGCGATCAAAACCGCGTCGACCGCCACGGCGCCCTGCCCTTGCGGGCGCACGATGAACGGGTTGATGTCGACGCTCACCAGTCGCTCGGCATTGGCCGCCGCGAAACGCGAGAGCGTGGAGAGCGCCTCGGCCAGCGCGTCGACATCCGCTGTTGGGCCGCCGCGCACGCCTTGCAGCATCCACGCCGCCCTGGTCTCGCCGATCATGGCCTGCGCCTCCGCGACGCCGAAGGGCGCCAAGCGGCAGACCGTGTCGCCCACAACCTCGACCAGCGTCCCGCCGAGCCCGAACAGGACGACGGGCCCGAAGACCGGATCGATATGCGCGCCCAGGATGGTCTCGACCCCGCCCGCGACCATCGGCGCCACCAGGCACTCGGTCACGCCGGCCTCGGGCGCCGCGCGGGCCGCGTTCGCCAGCAGCCGCGCGAACGCCGCCTCGACCGCCGCCGCATCCTCGAGCCCGAGCGCCACGCCGCCGATATCCGACTTGTGGGTGATCGCCGTCGAGAGCAGCTTCAGGGCCACGGGGAAGCCGATTTCGGCCGCCGCCTGCGCTGCCGCGGCGGAGCTGGCAGCGCGACGTGCGGGCACGACCGGGACGCCGGCGGTACCCAGGACATCGAGTGCCTGCACCTCGTCGAGCGTGCCGCCGGGCAGATCGACGGCGGCCCCCGGCGCCGGCGCAGGCACCACGGGCGCGGCGAACGTCTCCTGGAGACCGGCCATGGCGGCGGCGATGCGCACGGCCTGGTCGGGCGCCTCGAACACCAGGCAGCCCGCCCGCTCGTAGGCCTTGCGCACCTTCGGCGTGCAAGCACCGGAGACGGCGATGTAAGTGTCGGGATAGGCCTGCCGGATCC
>JAKSBI010000550.1 GCA_022361215.1 Hyphomicrobiales bacterium
CGGGTAGGGGCCGCGCAGATAGGGCGCCAGGCCCGGCCGCGTCTCGAGGAAGTCGAGGCCGGCGATATCGTCCGCCGTGTAGACCGGCTTCACCGGGATGCTCTCCGGCGTCTCCCAGACGGGCTCCGACGGGGCCGCGCCAGTGGCGCTTTGCGGCTCGAAGTCGACGGTGGTGAAATCCGGTATCGCAGTCATCGCATGCCAGTCCTCGTCAGGGCTCAAGCGGCCGGTCTCAGGCCGAGCAGGTCGTGCGCCGCCCGCAGGGTCTCGATGATATCACAGCCCTTATGGATAAAGGCTTTCACGCCGGCGGACCCGTAGGCCTCGCGAGCGTCGCCGGGCCGTCCGGCGAGATAGAGGTGCGCGGCGCCAGCGGCGCCGAGCGCCCTGGCCACATCCTCCGCCATGGTCCCGTAGACCGCGTCGCTCGAGCAGAGGCAGGCGATCCTGGCGCCGCTCGCCTTGAAGGCCTCGGCCGCGTCGGCGGGCGCTGCAAGTCCATCGCTCGCGATGGCCTCGATGCCGCCCGCGGCGAAAAAGCTCTGGGCATAGGTCGTGCGTACGGTGAAGTCCGAGGGCGAGCCCAGATTGGCGAGGAAGACCATGGGCCGCTGTCCGGTCCGCTCCAGATGGGCGTCGCCGGCATCGCGCAGCCGCTCGAACGGCTCAGCCTCGCGCCGCAGCGGCACCGGCTCGACCGTCACAGCCGGGTCCTCCAGCTCGTCCGGTAGGCCGTGCGGCTCGATCTCGGCGGCGGCCTCGGTGAGATCGGGGAAAGCGCTGACGCCGGTCAGCTCCGCCTTCGCCGTCGCAACGTCGCGAGCGCGGGCCTCGGCGGTCTCGCGCACCATGGCCTGCACCGCGCCCTTGGCCAGCGCCTCCACCATGCCGCCCTGGCGCTCGATCT
This sequence comes from Hyphomicrobiales bacterium, assembly GCA_022361215.1. Classification (GTDB taxonomy): domain Bacteria; phylum Pseudomonadota; class Alphaproteobacteria; order Rhizobiales; family Methyloligellaceae; genus JAKSBI01. The sequence goes on from JAKSBI010000550.1 coordinate 908, forward strand.
CCTGGAAGATCTCCCAGGCCTTGGCCGCCAGGTCGCCGGTGAGCGCGTCCAGATGCCAGCTCCCCCCGGCCGGGTCGCCCACATGGCCGAGAGTCGACTCCTCCTGCAGGATGATCTGGGTGTTGCGGGCCATGCGGCGCGCGAAGCGGTCCGGCCGGCCGAGCGCCCAGCTATAGGGCAGCACCGTGATCGCATCGGTGCCGCCGAGCGCGGCCCCGGCGCAGGCGATGGTGGTGCGCAGCATGTTCACGTGCGGGTCGCGCCGCGCCATCATGCGGGCGGAGGTGCCAACATGCAGCCGGAGCCCGGAGCCCGCCTCGGCCGCACCCGAGGCCTCGGCGATGCGCGCCAGCAAGGCACGGGCGGCGCGCAGCTTGGCAATCGTCAGGAACAGGTCGGCATCGGCCGCCAGCGCGAGCTCCATCTGCCCGAGCGCATCCGCCGGGGTCAGGCCGTCCCCTTCGAGGGCGCGCAGATAGGCAACGGTCGTGGCGCAGAGCGCCGCCAGCTCCTGCGCCTCGCTGGCGCCGCCGTCGTGGTAGGGCCGCGCATCGACGCGGAGCGCCGTCACACCCGGATAGCTGTCGCGGGTCTCGGCCGCCAGGCGCGCGGCGGCGTCGAGCGCCTGCGCGACGGAGCGGGGGAGGTCGCCGGTCCGAGCCAGGCCCCCGATGGGGTCGCTGCCGAAGCCGCCGACGGCCTTGTCCGCGGCAATGCCGCGGGCGGTCCAGACCTCCCGCAGGGCCGCCGCCGCGCGCTCGTCCTCCACCCCGGGAGAGAGCCAGACGCCCGCGAAGTCCAGATGCACCCCGTCGAGCGCACGCGCCAGATCCTGCGCGGAGGTCAGCCTCAGACCGGTCTGGCCGGGCGCCTTGATCTGCAGGTCGACCGACGAGACGCCGCCTTCGAGGTCCTCCAGGATCGCGCTGTTGGCGGCGGCAGGATCGGGATGTGCGTGCAACTGACGGATGTCCCAGGCGCCGTCCCGGCCCTCGGCCCTGAGGGCGCGCACCAGCGGCGTGCCGGTGCTCTCGCGCGTATAGAGAGGTTCGATTCTCAGCCCGTCATAAGTCGTGGAGACCAGCGCCTTCTCGAAGTCTGCGCCCTTCAGCGCCTTCTCGACGAGCGCGCGCCACTGGGCGTCGTCGACGGCGGGGAAGTCCTCGGCCAGGGAGAGCTCGCTCATGGTCGCACCACGTCCTCAAAACCACTATTCGCGGCGTACAGTTAGCTCTTTTCCCGCGTTGCGTGAATGCCGCGTTGGGTGGACGACTTTCGGTCTACGGCATCCGAGCCAATGGGCCTGCTCAGCCCGTCTTGCGGCCCGGCTCCTCGGCGTCGTCCTCCCAATCCAGATAGCCATCGCGCCGCTGCGGGAACTTGCGGCCGAGGATGCGGGAGGCCACCAGGTTGCGCAGGAGCTGGGCCGTGCCGCCGCCGATGGTGAACATGCGCGCGTCCCGCGCCATGCGCTCCAGCGGCAGGTTGCGCGAATAGCCCGGCGCGCCGTGTACCTGCAGGGCGTTGTTGGTGACGGCGATCGCCGTCTCGGAGGCGAAGATCTTGGCCTGGGCCGCGAGCAGCGGATCGGGGAAGCCCTCGCCGGCACTGGCCGCCGCCTTGTGCACGAGCAGCCGTGCCGCGTCGAGGCTGGTGGCCATGTCCGCAAGCATCCATTGCAGGCCCTGGAACTCGCAGATCGGACGGCCGAACTGCCGGCGCGTCTTGGCGTAGTCGAGGGCCAGCTCATAGGCGCCCGCCGCCAGGCCGAGCGCCACCGTGGCGGCGCCGACGCGCTGGCCGTTATAGGCGTTCATCAGCCCGGCGAAGCCGCGGCGGATACCCTCCGGCGGCGCGATCAGGCGGTCGGCCGCCAGCGTCAGGTCGTGGAACTCGACGCGCGTTTCCGGAATGCCGCGCAGCCCCATGGTCGGCTCGCGCGGGCCGATCACCAGCCCCTCGTCCTCGTCGCGGAAGGCCATGAAGCCGCCGATGCCGATGTCCTCGCCGCCCTCGATCACGCGCGCGAAAATGAGATGCAGGCGCGAGACCCCGCCGCCGGTGATCCAGTGCTTGGTGCCGTTGATGACATATGTGTCGCCGCGCTTCTCCGCGCGGGTGGTCATCTCGGTCAGCGCGCTGCCGGCGTCGGGCTCGGTCATGCAGATGGCCGGCTTGTCGCCGCTCAGGACCGCGTCGGATGCGAGCCGTTTCTGAGCGTCCGATCCGTAAGCGAGCACCGCGCCGATCGCGCCCATGTTCGCCTCCACGACGATGCGCGCCGTCACGCCGCACTTCTTGGCCATCTCCTCGATCACCAGGGTCGTGTCGAGATAGTCGCGGCCATGACCGCCGAGCGCCTTCGGCACCGTCATGCCGGTGAAGCCCGCCTTGGTGAGCTTCTCGACGATGTCCCAGGGGTAGCTCTGCGCCTCGTCGACCTCCGCCGCGCGCTGCGGCAGCTCCGCTTCCGCGAAGGCCCGCGCCCGCAACTGCAGCTCCTTGCGCTCCGGTTCCAGCTCGAACATCTCACACTCCACCTTTGTATGCTGCGGGCCTCGCGCGGCCTCGCTCTCGTGACGACCTTACATCAGATTGCGGAGGATGCACGCCTCGGCCGCGCATCAAAAAAGCGGCTGCCCCGTTGCGGGGCGCCGCTTTTTCGAACGCAGTCCTGAGTCAGTCGGTCAATAAGACAATGCAGGCTTCAGCTTCTTGGCTTCGGCTACCCACTTCTTGACCTGCGCCGGGCCGGGTAGCTGCCGGACGAGCTTCTGCTTCTTCCTGGCGTTGACGTCGACCATGGCCTGGTGAAGGTTCTCGGGCTTGCGCTTGGCGAGCTCCTTGATGGTGTCGACGCCGGCCGCTTCCAGCAGCTCCGAATACTCCTCGCCAATGCCGCGCACCCGCATGAGGTCCGCCATGTTGGCCCATTTGAGGATCTGCTTCTCCTCGAGCTTCGCCTCGGCCGCGAGTTCCTTGCGCGACTTCCGCGTGGCTCCTCGATCGAGAAGATGATGAGTGCGGCTGACTCCGACCTTCCTCAGCATCTTCGCATATCTCGGGCCGATGCCCTCAATGTCCTCGATCGGGTAGCTCATATCGTTACCTCCTCATTCCTTTGACGTGACGGCCCCGCTGGCCACGGTTGATGTGAGGGCTTGCACTCTGGAGGACAAGCCCTTCTGACACAAGCATGGAATCGATCTCTCGCCTGCGACTTCCGGCGAAGCCGACCACTTGCAAAGTCCCTGGCTGAGGATAGAGTTCGCGGACCTTCCAACAGCCATTCGAGGGGCCTCCATGACTGACGAGGGAACGGTCTTCATCGGCAAGAGCACGAAGCGAGAGGTCCTACGACTCAAGCTTGCGAACAGACACGGCTTGATAACCGGTGCAACCGGTACGGGCAAGACCGTCTCTCTACAAATCCTCGCCGAGGGGTTCTCCGCTCACGGCGTGCCGGTGTTCTGCGCCGACGTCAAAGGGGACCTCTCGGGCATCGCGGCGGAGGGCGTCTCGAAGGACATCCTCGAGGAGCGCGCCCGGACCATCGGCTTCGAGGACTACCGCTACGAGTCCTTCCCCGCGATCTTCTGGGACCTCTTCGGCAAGCAGGGCCATCCGATCCGCACCACGGTGAGCGAGATGGGACCGCTTCTGCTGGCCCGGCTGATGAACCTGAACGAGACGCAGGAAGGGGTTCTCAACATCGCCTTCCGGCTGGCGGACGAGGAGGGCCTGCTGATCCTCGACCTCAAGGACCTGCGCGCCCTGATGGTCCATGTGGCCGAGCGGGCGCAGGAGCTCACGGCCGAGTACGGCAACGTCTCGAAGGCCTCCGTCGGCGCCATTCAGCGCCGGCTGCTGGTGCTCGAGGACCAGGGCGGGCGCCATTTCTTCGGCGAGCCGGCGCTCGACATCTCCGACCTGATGCGCACGACCGGCGACGGCCGCGGCATCATCAACGTGCTGGCCGCCGACAAGCTCATGCAGTCGCCGCGCCTCTACGCGACCTTCCTGCTGTGGCTCTTGTCGGAGCTCTTCGAGGAGCTGCCGGAGGTGGGCGACCCGGAGAAGCCGCGCCTGGTGTTCTTCTTCGACGAGGCGCACCTGCTGTTCGACGAGGCGCCGCGCGCGCTCCTGGAGAAGGTCGAGCAGGTCGTCCGCCTGATCCGCTCCAAGGGGGTCGGCGTCTACTTCGTGACGCAGAACCCGCTGGACGTTCCGGACAGCGTGTCGAGTCAGCTCGGCAACCGCATCCAGCACGCCCTGCGCGCCTTCACGCCGCGGGAGCAGAAAGCGGTGAAGGCGGCGGCGGAGACCTTCCGGCCGAATCCGAAGTTCAAGACGGCGGACGTGATCATGGAGCTCGGGGTCGGCGAGGCCCTGGTCTCGACCTTGCTGAAGAAGGGCAGCCCGTCGGTCGTTCAGCGCACGCTGGTCCGCCCGCCGTCGTCGCGGCTCGGCCCCCTCAAGCGCGCCGAGCGCAAGGCGGCGATCGCCGACAGCCCCGTCGCCGGGCTCTACGACAAGCGGCAGGACCGCAGGTCGGCCTACGAGGTGCTGCAGCAGCGCGCCGAGCAGAAGACGGAGATGGAGAGCCGCCAGCGCGAGCGGGAAACGGCGCGGCAGACCGAGCGCCGCGGCGAGTTCACCGTCCCGAAGGCGCCACGCACGCGCCGCCGC
>JAKSBI010000716.1 GCA_022361215.1 Hyphomicrobiales bacterium
CGCCTGCTGCGTCTTGTAGTCGTCGGACATCTCCTTGGCGTAGCCGCCCGCGGTCTCCGCCTCCTTGAACTCTTCGTTCTCGACGGCCACGAACTTGCCGCCGAGAGATTCGACCTGCTCCTTGGCCGCGGGCCTGACATCGGTGGCCGTCACGACGGCGCCGAGGCGCTTCGCCGTGGCGATCGCCTGTAGCCCGGCAACACCCGCCCCCATCACGAACACCCGGGCGGGTGGAACCGTTCCGGCTGCGGTCATCATCATCGGCATGGCGCGGTTGAAGTGCGCGGCCGCATCGACGACGGCCTTGTAGCCGGCGAGGTTCGACTGCGAGGAGAGCACGTCCATGGATTGGGCGCGCGTGATGCGCGGCATGAGCTCCATGGCGAACAGCGTCGCGCCGGTCTTGGCGAGCGTATCGAGCCCGTCCTTGTCGCCGAATGGATCGAGAATACCGGCGATCACGGCACCCTTCTTGAGCCCCGGCAGCCCGTCCGGGCTTGGCCGCCGCACGGTCAGCACCACATCGGCGTCCTTGAGCGTCTCGGCCGGCGTCTTGGCGATCTCGGCGCCCACCGCCTCGAACGCAGCGTCGGCAAAATGCGAGCCGCGGCCCGCTCCCGACTGAACCCGGACCTTGCAGCCATGGGATACGAATTTCTTGGCCGTATCGGGAGACAGAGCGATGCGGGGCTCGGTCTCATCCTCCTCGGCCGGAACGGCGATTGTGACCATGTTCCGCTCCGTCACGATGCGGTCCGACGCATGCGTCCCCCGCCCTCACATGCCATCAACAGCCCGCGACAGAGCCGCGCGCAGCCACCCACGCCAAGTGCGCTCGAACAAGCCTCGGCGTGAGATCAGTCTCCTGGAAGACTATAGAAGAAAAATCGCCATCAAGACGAGCAGTAAGATCACCGCTGCGGTGCCCCAGACCGTGGCCTTGACGAAGCCGGCATAGGTTCGCTCGTGCTCTTTGTAGTCCATGGCCTCATGGCCCTGCGATGTGTCCACGCCCATTGCCGACCCCCTCTGCTCCTACGTCGATTGCAATTCGATGTTAGCTCGATAAATGGGACATAGCATCCCATTTTTTACAGCTCGCGTATTGAGAGGATTAGCACAGTCTAAGGGAATCCGGCAATCGACATGCCAAACGAACGGGCAAATTGCCGCAATGGCCGCCCCTATCCCTCTCCGGCCGTCGGAAGCGGCACGCCTGCCGTCGCGAAGGCTTCGGCCTGGCGGCGCTCGACCTCGGCCAGCTCGAAGTCCTCGATGGTGTCGTTGAACAGGCGATAGTAGTTGAGTTCGGCATTGAGGTGCAGGAAGACGCCACCGAGCCCGATAGCCGCGCGATCCATGAACACGAACTCGCGCGGCACCTTCACCGGGCCCTTTTCCTTGAGCTGCTTGTGCACCTGGAAGGCCTGGCGGCGCCCGTATTCCGCCGGGTTGACATCCTCCGCCAAGGCGCGCACGCGATCCTCGAGCATGGGACCGTAGATAAAGTCGGCCCAGATGTTCAGTGTATCGATCAGGTCGTTCGAAAGGCCCGAGAAGCCCCAGGTCTCATAGGCGTGCACGATCAACGCCCGGTCGTTCGTGCGCAGTCCGTTGTAGAGATCGATGACGCCCTGCACGAATCTCGGCGCGAAGGTGCGCATGCAGCCGTAGTCTAGGAGGTTGATGCCGGCGGGCACGCCCGCCTCGTCCTCGAACACGGTGTAGTTGCCCAGATGCGGGTCGCCGTGGATCACGCCGTAGTGGCTGAACGGATACCACCAGGCACGAAACATGCCGCGCGCGATCTGGTTGCGGTGCTCGAGCGGGCTTTCCTTGTAGTCCAGGACCGGACGCCCGCTGAGCCAGGTCATGGTCAGGAGCCGCCGGGTCGAGAGCTCGCTCAGAACCTCCGGCACGCGGATCAGCGGGTCGTTCTCGAAGACGAGCCGGTAGAGCGCCATGTGGGCGGCCTCGAGGCCGTAGTCGAGCTCCTCGCGCAGGCGCGCGGAGATCTCCTTGTTCATCTCCGAGGTCTCGATCGCGGGGTTCATCCGCTTGTGGATCGAGAACACCATCTTGAGCTGGTTGAGATCGGCTTCGACGGCCGACTGCATGTCCGGATACTGCAGCTTGCAGGCCAGTTCACGGCCATCCTTGGCGACCGCCTTGTGGACCTGGCCGAGCGAGGCGGATGCGGCGGACGTGTGCTCGAACGAGGCGAACTTACCTTGCCAGCCAGCACCCAGCTCCGCGGCCATACGACGCTTGACGAAGGCCCAGCCCATGGGAGGCGCCTGGCTCTGCAATGTCGCGAGCTCGCTTGCGTACTCCTGGGGCAGCGCCTCGGGAATGGTGGCGAGCAACTGCGCCACCTTCATGATGGGCCCTTTGAGCCCCCCAAGGGCGCGGGCGAGCTCCGCGGCGTTCTTATCGCGGTCGAGATTGAGACCGAAGAAATGCGAGCTGGCGATGCGTGCCGCGATGGCGCCGACATCGGTGCCGACACGGGCATAGCGCCGGATGCGGCGGGAAAATCGATTGGACTCGCTGTCTGACAGGGTGGCGTCCTTATCTGTCACTCGGACATCCCCTCAAGCTCGTCGATCATTCGCTCGATGACGCCCAGCCCCATCGACCAAAATCCCGGCTCGCTCGCATCCAGCCCGAACGGCGCCAGAAGCGCCTTGTGATGCTTACTGCCGCCCGCGCGCAGCATGTCGAGATACTTCTCGGCGAAGCCCTCATGCGCCTGCTCGTAGACGGCATAGAGCGAGTTCACCAGGCATTCCCCGAACGCATAGGCGTAGACGTAGAACGGCGAATGGATGAAATGGGGGATGTAGCTCCAGAAGGTCTCGTAGCCTTCCCGCAGCTCGATGGCGGGCCCGAGGCTCTCCCCTTGCACCCTGAGCCAGATCTCGCCGAGCTGATCGGCGGTCAGCTCGCCGTTCCGGCGCTCCGTGTGCACCTCCCGCTCGAAGACGTAGAAGGCGATCTGGCGCACGACCGTATTGATCATGTCCTCCACCTTGGAGGCCAGCAGCGCCTTGCGCTGGCGCTCGTCCTGCGCCTGCGCAACCAGCTTCTGGAAGGTCAGCATCTCGCCGAACACGCTCGCGGTCTCGGCCAATGTCAGGGGCGTCGGCGCCATCAGAGGGCCCTGCTCGTTGGCCAGCACCTGATGGACGCCATGACCGAGCTCGTGAGCCAGGGTCATGACGTCCCGCGGCTTGCCCTGGTAGTTGAGCAGGATGTAGGGATGTGCGCTCGGCACCGTGGGATGGGCAAAGGCGCCGGGCGACTTGCCGATCCGTACCGGCGCATCGATCCAGCCATTGGAGAAGAACTGCTCGGCGATGGCGGACATCTCCGGCGAAAACGCGCCATAGGCCGTGAGCACCGTCTCCCGGGCCTCGGGCCAGCCAATGGCCCTGTCGGGCTCCTCGGGCAGCGGCGCATTGCGATCCCAGTGCGCGAGCCTCTCCTGGCCGAGCCAACCCGCCTTCAGCGCATAGTAGCGATGCGAGATGCGCGGATAGGCATCGCGGACGGCCTCGACCAACGCATCGACGACCGGACGCTCGACCCGGTTCGAGAGATGACGCGAGTCGGCAATGTCCTCGAAGCCGCGCCAGCGATCCGAGATCTCTTTGTCCTTCGCCAATGTGTTGGTGATCAGCGTGAAGAGCCGCAGGTTCTCGCCGAACACCTTGGCGAGCGCCTCCGCCGCGGCGCGGCGTTTCTCAGGGTCCCTGTGCAGCAGCCGGTTGAGCGTCGGCTCCAGGGTCAGGTCCTTGCCGTCGATCTCAAAGCGAAGCGCGGTCATCGTCTCGTTGAACAGACGGTTCCAGGCGCCGCGACCGGTGACCGACTTCTCGTGAAAGAGCTGTTCGAGTTTGTCGTCGAGCTGAAAGGGCTTCTCCTTGCGCACGTCCTCGATCCAGGGCCGGAAGCGCACCAGCGCCTCGTTCTCCATGGCACGCTCCAGGACGTCGTTGTCGATCCTGTTGAGCTCGAGCGTAAAGAACAGCAACCGGGTGGTGATGGCCGTCAGCTTCTCCTGGATGTCGCCATAGAACTTCGTACGCTCCGGATCGGACGTGTCCGCGGCGTAGCGCAGAAAGGCATAGGAGCCGACCCGCCCGATCAGATCGTGCAACGTTTCGAGCTCCGTCACGGCGGTTGCCAGATTGGCTCCCCCATCGCTGCCGGCGGCCATGTCCGCGAGGCGACCCTGATAGCGCTGCTGAAAGATCTGAATGTCGCGCTCGGCCTTTTCCAGATGCAATGTCAACGCCTCGGACTGCGGCCCGGGAAAGAGGTCGGTGAGATCCCATTCGGGCATGTCGCCGGCCTTCGCATCGGGCGCCGCGGCCGTGGCCTGGTCGGGGGAAGACCGCAGGGCCGTCCAGGGATCGGACGCCTTGCCGATAGGCGCCAAGGGAGGATATCCGGTCATTTCTATCGTCCTGAAGGGTCGCGGGAGCCCGCTCGGCTCCGTTTTCCTCGACAATGTGCGTGCCAGAAGCCGGCGCTTCAAGTCCGGGAGAGGCCGGCAGGCCGCGGCAAAAAGCCCAAAATCGAACAGTCGATAAAGATCATGTTTACTCTTCGCCGACTAGAGTGCCGATACGCATCGGTCTCGGATCAGTCGATTCGAGGGCCGCAACCCTGTCGGACGCGGCCTCAGCGATGCAATGTGGCGTAACGAGTTTGAGTAGAGAGTCCGCGTTATGGCGAAGTGCGTTCTGATCGTCGACGACGATCCAGCCCAACGGCGTATTCTTGAGGAAACCGTCAAGCGGTTCGGCTACGATGCCATGACCGCAGAAGACGGCGAGCGAGCGCTTGCTACGCTCGAAGGTCCCGAGGCCGCCGAGATCTCCGTAGTTCTTCTCGATCTTGTCATGCCGGATCTGGACGGCATGGGCGTTCTCGACCGCCTCCGGTCGCTCCCGTCCCGGCCTCCGGTCATCGTTCAGACCGGAAACGGCAGCATCGATGCCGCAATCGGCGCCATGAAAGCCGGCGCAACCGATTTCGTGGTCAAGCCGGTCAGCCCGGAGCGTCTCGAAGTCTCCCTGAAAAACGCCCTGCGCATCACGCAGCTCGAAGGCGAGATCACGCGCATCAAGCGCAAGGCCAAGGGCACGCTGACGTTTACCGACCTGATCACGCGCAGCGAGACGCTGAACCGCGTGGTCGATCTCGGCAGACGGGCCAGCCAATCGAACATACCGGTGCTCATCGAGGGCGAGAGCGGTGTCGGCAAGGAACTCGTCGCACGCGCCATCCAGGGCGAGAGCGAGCGCGCCGGCAAGGCGTTCGTGACGGTGAACTGCGGCGCGATCCCCGAGAATCTGGTCGAGAGCATCCTGTTCGGCCACGAGAAAGGGTCCTTCACCGGCGCCACGGAAAAACGCACCGGCAAATTCGTCGAGGCCGACGGCGGCACGCTTTTCCTGGATGAGGTCGGCGAGCTTCCGCTGGACGCACAGGTCAAGCTGCTGCGCACTCTGCAGGAGGGCGAGGTCGACCCCGTCGGCTCGAAGCGGCCGGTCAAAGTGGACATCCGTCTGATCTCGGCGACGAACCAGGACATGATCAAGCTGGTTCAAGAGGGCAAGTTCCGGGAAGACCTCTACTATCGGCTCAACGTCTTTCCGATCTGGGTGCCACCGCTGCGCGAGCGCATGGACGACGTCCCCGAGCTGGCGGCGCACTTCCTCGCGCACTTCTCGAGCGAGGAAGGCAAGCGCATCGACTCCATCCACGCCGACGCGCTCGATCTGCTGAAACGCTATGCTTGGCCGGGCAATGTGCGCCAGCTCGAGAACGCCATGTTCCGGGCCGTGGTGCTGGCCGACGGCCAATCGCTCTCAGTCAACGAGTTCCCCCAGATCGCTGCGCATGTGGACGGCTACGAGGTCGCCGTGCCCCCAGCACCGGCGCCCAAGGACGAGACGCCGAAACTGGAGGGACCGGCGATGATCGGCGACGACACGCCGCTGCCATCGACGATCAGCGTGCCGTCCAGCGAGGGCCGCGACGCGCTTGGAATCCC
>JAKSBI010000656.1 GCA_022361215.1 Hyphomicrobiales bacterium
CAGTCCGGATAAGGTGCCGGGCATGACGAACGAGCACCATTCGGACCCCGCCGACGCCGTCGCCGCGTTGGAGCGGCTCTACGACGCCGAGAGCCGGCGGCTGCGGGAGCGGTTCACCGCCTTCGCCGGCGGCGAAGGGCTTCCGGCGCGCATGCGCGGCCACTACCCGTTCCTGCGCGTCGAGGTGGCGGAGGTGCGCCTGGAGCGCGTCACCCGCTCCTACGGCTTCTGCGACCGGCCGGGCACCTACGAGACCACCGTCACGCGGCCGGACCTGTTTCGCAACTATCTGCTGGAGCAGCTCACGCAGCTCAAGGGGAACCACCGCTGCGATTTCACGGTCGGGCTCTCGGACGTGCTGATGCCGATCGATTTCGCCTTCCCGCGCGGGCTGCACATCAAGCACGACCTGACGACCGAGCAGATCGAGCGCTTCCACGACTTCTTCGACCCGCCGGACCTGGCGACCATGGACGACGAGCTGGTCAATGGCGAGATCGACTTGCCGCCTGGCGCGACGCAGCCGCTCTCGCTGTTCGCCGCGCCCAGGATCGACTATTCGCTGCACCGGCTGCGGCACTACACCGGGACCGACTGCGACCATTTCCAGAACTTCGTGCTGCTCACCAACTACCAGTTCTACGTGGATGCCTTCCGCAAGGTGGCCGAGCGTCTCGTCGCCGACCCCTCGAACGCTTACACGCGGCTGGTCGCGCCCGAGCCCTCGGACCACGGGCCTCAGATGCCGGCCTACCACCTGCAGCGCGACGATTTCGAGGGCATCACCCTGATCAACATCGGGGTCGGGCCGTCGAACGCCAAGACCATCACGGATCACGTCGCCGTGCTCAGGCCCTCGGCCTGGATCATGCTCGGCCATTGTGCGGGGCTCCGGCGCACCCAGCGCCTCGGCGACTACGTGCTGGCGCACGGCTATGTGCGGGACGACCACGTGCTCGACGCCGATCTGCCGCTCTGGGTGCCGATCCCGGCGCTGGCCGAGGTGCAGACCTCGCTGGAGCAGGCCATGGCCGAGGTGGTCGGGGTCGGCGCCAGCGAGCTGAAGCGCGTGATGCGCACCGGCACCGTGGCCTCCATCGACAACCGCAACTGGGAGCTGCGCGACCAGGCGGAGCCGACGCGGCGCTTCTCCCAGTCCCGCGCCATCGCGCTGGACATGGAGAGCGCGACGGTGGCCGCCAACGGCTTCCGCTTCCGCGTGCCCTACGGCACCCTGCTGATCGTCTCGGACCGGCCGCTCCACGGCGAGCTCAAGCTGCCGCGCATGGCCTCGGACTTCTACCGCACCCAGGTCGACCGCCACCTGGAGGTGGGCCTGCGCGCCATCGACATCATGCGCGCCCTGCCGACCGAGCGGCTGCACTCGCGCAAGCTGCGCAGCTTCAACGAGGTGCCGTTTCAGTAGCCGGATTGCGCAGGACGGAGCGGCCGCCACGAATGGCGGCGCGGCTTAGCCGGATGCCTCCTTCGCCTCGTCCGTGACCCGGAGCTCCTGCGTCCAGCTCTCGGGCACCCGGCCCACGCGCCGGCCGATGTCTTCGGCCAGACCGGCATATTTGCGTCTGAGATGATCCCGCACCTCGTCCGGCATCTCCCCCTCCTGCGAGGGGTTGTAGCGGCGCTCGGCGCCTTGGAAGGTGGACCGGTCGAAATCCAGGCCGATGAACCGGCAGACCCGCTCCAACGCCGCCTGCCGGTCCGCATGCATGTCCTCGTAGAAGGCGAGCAGGGTCTGCTCCGGCGCGAACACGGCCTCCAGGTCCCGCAGCACGGCGCCGTAGTCGCCAAGCGCCTCGAAGGGCTCGGAGTCCAGGAGCGCGATCAGACGCTCCGCCGGCTCGGCGGCGACGTCGAGGCGGTGGGACCGGCAGTAATGCAGCGCCTGCGACCAGGCGCGGTCCACCGGGTTGCGCATGATGTAGAGGATGCGCACCTCCGGCGCGAGCCGCTTGAGATGGCCGAAGCCCTCGGCGCCGATGAGCGCGTATTCGGGCGTGGCCTCGCCCGCGAACCGGCAAGCCCCCCGCCGCCGGAAGAGATCCGCGTACCAGGCGTCGTCGATCGGGTCGCTCAGATAGTCGCGGTACCAGTCCCATTGCGCCCGCAGCTCCGCCCAGCGGCGCCACTGGGTCCAGAGCCGCTGATGGTACTTGCGGTAGCGGGAGCGGCGCTTGCGGTCGCTAAGGTGCGCGGTGATGCCCCGCACATGGTCGAAATAGTGGATCTCCTTGACCGGCGTGAGAAAGAAATCCGGATGCCCGGCCAGCATGCGCGCGAGCCACGTCGTGCCCGCCTTCTGCGCGCCGATGCAGACGAAGAGACGATCTATGGTCGGCGGCTCAGCCGTCATCGCAGTCTCGCGCGGGCGGCACGATGCGCGCTCTCGACAGGCCGGCTCAACCGCCCGATTCGACGAGCTTTTTCAGCCGGCCCAGGCCGTCCTCGTAGTCCGCGCCGACCCAGCGGTCGAACATCAGCCCCATCCAGCGCATCAGCGGGTTGGCGCCGACATCGGTGTTGAAGCCCCATGTGACCTTCGTGCCCGCGCCGGCCGGCGTCAGCCGATAGGTCGCCGTGGCGTTTCCCATGTCGCCGAAATCGAGCGCGACCTCCACATAGGAGTTGAGGCGGCTCTCGACGATCTCCTGGGTGCCGGAGCCGACCTGGGGATGCTCGCTCTTCCATTCCATACGCGCGCCCTTGCCCTGAGGCGGGCCGGAGAAGGTGTAGGCGGTCTTCGGGTCCCGCGCCGCCCAGGGGGACCAGCGGTTGAACTGTCTCGGGCTGTTCAGGAACGGAAAGACGTCGCCCTCGGGCGCATTCACGACCGTCGCGCGCGCCACCGAGATGTTGCTCGGCAACACGAAGGCAACGGCCACCAGAATGGCCGCAAGGAATGCGACACCGATCACCAGCCGGATGAGTTGATACATCCCGTCCTCCTTACCGACGCCCTAGGGCCTGTCACTAATTGCAACTCGGCTTTGACGCGTCAATAGAAGGAGGCAGCCACGACCCTCGGCGCACCGGCCCGCCGGACGGTCCGCAAAAAGCAGGGGGAGGCCGCGGCCTCCCCTTGGCTTGCAGCACTTCGGCTGTGGCTAGGACAGGACGATCCCCGCCAAGATCAGGACCGCAAACCCGATCGCCGGAAGGATCCAGGTATTCTTCTTGACGAATTCGGCCATCCTTCTCTCCTGTTCCCTGAGCTGATCCCGAGATTTTGTCTCGCTGTATGCGGTCAAGTTAGCCGCTGACCTATCGCGCTCAATTGGAACATCGGTCTACGCCCATCGGCGGATCGACGAACGGACTACGACCTTGGTGCCGCCCGGCGTCACCGAAGCGATACATCGGGCCAACGCGTCTTGCCCGCCGTCATCCCGGCCCGAGAGGACGATGGCCGTCTGGTCGCGTGCGTCTCAGGCCGGCGCGTCGCCCTGGATGGTGATGCGCTGCATGACCCGGCGGTGGCCGTCATAGTCGTTGATGGCGCAGTGCTGGGTGCAGCGGTTGTCCCAGACCGCGAGCGAGCCCGGCGCCCAGCGGAAGCGGCAGGTGAGCTCGGGCTGCACCGCATGGGCGAACAGATACTCCAGGATCGGCAGGCTCTCCGCCCGCGTCATGCCGGCGAAGCGCGCGGTATGGGCCGGATTGACGTAAAGCGCGCTGCGGCCGGTCTCGGGGTGGGTGCGGACGGCCGGATGCGTGGCTTCGAGCACTTTGGGTGCGGCCTTCTCGGACTGCATGGAGCCGGATTTCAGGTGATCGGCCCGCAGCGACGAGGCGTGCAGGCCCGAGCTCGAAACCCCGTCGAGCCCGGCCAGCATGGCCCGCATGCCGTCGGACAGCGTGTCGTAGGCCCGGTACATGTCGGCGAACAGCGTGTCGCCGCCGGCGCGCGGCGTCTCGACGGCGTAGAGCATGGTCGCCTTGGGCGGGTCCGGCTGATAGGTGGTGTCGGTGTGCCACATGCCGCCGAAATTGCTGGTCTGATGCGGCTCCTTGACGATCACGGTGATCGCGGGATGCCCCTCCAGGCCCTTGGCGAAGGGATAGTCCGCGAGCGCGCCGAAGCGCCGGGCGAAGGCCAGATACTGCTCCGGCGTCAGCGTCTGGTCGCGGAAGAACAGGACCTGGTGCTCGAGGAACGCCTCGTAGACGCGGCCGAAGGCGGCATCGTCGATACGGGCCAGGTCAATACCGGTGACGACGGCCCCGAGCGCGCCCGAGAGCGGCTCGACGCCTAGTGTGGTCTGGGTCATGGGTCTGCCGTAGGTGAAACGCGGGTTCACCCGACTCTCAGTCCGGGAACGGGGCCGCGTCAAGGCCCGCGATCGGTGACGGGCGGCCTCAGCCCAGCTTGGCGCGCAGCTCGGCGGCGATCCGGTTGGCCTCCTCCTCGGAGACGTCGCCGATCACCATGTAGGAGCGGTCGTCGCGCGCCCAGTGCACGATGGTCAGGCCCTTGCGCACCTCCACATCGGGCGCGCGGTCGGCGGCGTAGCTCCTGACGATGCAGAAGGCGAAGGGCGTGCGGCCGTGAAGATAGGCGAGCTGCACCAGCGGCCGCCCCTGGAACTGCAGGATCTGCGCGCGCTTGAGCTTCAGCGGCGCCACCGAAACCGCCTCCAGCGGCAGCGCCACGCCGATGGCGCGGGAGACGCGGGCCAGATCGCGCTTGCGCGCCTCGGGGCTGTCCGGCTGATCGGCCAGCGTCGGGTAGGTGTAGAGCGCCTGATACTCGGCCACGGCCTGGCGCCAGGCCTCGGCATGGGACAGCACCGGGCCCGTCTCGCGCGTCGGCGCCAGCTCGGTCCGCGTGCCGGCGACGAGGCCGACGCAAAAGGCGATCACCAAGGTGGCGGCGAAGGCGGCCCAGCCGAGCGGCAGGCGACGCGACGGCGGCACCTCTGCCTCGATCCGCTGCCGCCGCGGTTTGCGCGCCGTCTTGAGCTGCGCGCTCAGCGCGTCCTGCAGCGCCTTTTCGGGCGCCGCCTCGAGCAGCGGCGCGAAGGCGTCCTTGAAGGGACGGTCCCCCTTCTTCAGAAGGTTGAGCCGGTCGAGCAGCTCCGGATCGACGGCCAGCCGCTGCGAGATGGCGTCCCGGTCGGGGACGGCCAGCTCGCCGTCGAGATAGCTGACCAGTTGCTCGTCGGTCGGTGCGGTGTTCTCAGTCGCCGTTGTCATGGGCCCTCACCCGTGCCTCGCTCCGACGCTCCGCCGGATCTTCCCTCAGCCGGCCCAGCGTCGCGCGCGCCGCCGCCAGCCGGCTCATGACCGTCCCGATCGGCACCTCGAGCACGGCCGCCGCCTCCCGGTAGGTCAGCCCCTCCACATAGACCAGAAAGACCGTGTCGCGCTGCGCCTCGGGAAGGCTCATCACCTCCTCTAACACCTGTCGCGCCAGGATATTCGTTTCCACCTGCCTGCCGCCGTCGAACACCAGCGCCTGCTCGGCCTCGACGAAGCCTTCGCCGCGGCGAATGCGCTGGGCGCGCAGCTCGTTCTTCCAGATCGATGCGAGGATCGCGAACAGCCAGCAATCGAGCCGCGTATCCGGCTTGAATTGATGGCTTTTTTCGAGCGCCCTCAGGCATGTGGCCTGCACCAGCTCCTCCGCCGTATCGCGGTTTCCCGAGAGCAGCAGCCCGTAGCGCCAAAGGCGCACGAGATGCGCCGCCAGGCCGGACTTCACATCCTTGTGATCAGCGTCCACCATGTATGGAACGAATAAAGCGAGGGCTTCGATTGTTCAAAGCGCGCAACCTAAACGGAGGAACGTCATGCGACAAACACTAGTTACCGCCGCCGTCATGGCGGTAGCCCTGACGGTTTCCGGCGCAGCCGGTGCCGAGCAGACACCCGCCAATCCGAAGGCCAAGGTCTACTTCATCAACCTGAAGGATGGCGACACCGTCAAAAGCCCGTTCCTGGTGCAGTTCGGCCTCTCCGGCATGGGCGTGGCGCCCGCCGGCGTCGAGGACATAAAGAACACCGGCCACCATCATCTGATCATCAACGAGAAGATCGAAGGCGACGAGCTGAGTCAGCCGATCCCGGCGGACGACAAGCACAAGCATTTCGGCGGTGGCCAGACCGAGGCCATGGTCGAGCTGCCGGCGGGTACGCACATCCTGCAGCTCGTGCTGGGCGACTGGAGCCATATCCCCCACAACCCGCCGATCATGTCGGAGCGTATCACCGTCACCGTCAAGTAGGCGCGGCAAACCCGGATTTGCCGACGCGCCATGTGCCGCCGGCCGGGCCGATTCGTCCGTGCGACGCGACCCGGCTGGACGGCGCAGGCCCGCCCTCTCGGAAATCCGCTCAGGCGACCCTATATGAGGTGCGGCCATCGAGCCGCAGGTCGATCGTTCCCCACATCACAGGAGTCTTCCATGACGCTACCGACGCCGTCCTCGAGCCTCATCGACGTCCGTCCGCCGCTGCTGGGCATGCTGCTCGCCGTTCTGGGGGCCGCGGCCGTCGCGCTGGCGCCGGCCCCGTCGCACGCCGCCGGCGAGGACGATGCCACGCCGGCCACGGTCTGCCCGGACGGCAAGGTCTGGAGCGAGGACAAGAAGGCCTGTGTGGACCTCAAGTCCGGCGCGCTCCCCGACGCCCAGCTCTACCGGCAGGGCTCGCGTCTCGCCAAGGCCGGCCACTATGAGAAGGCTATCCGCGTGCTTAGCGCAGTGGTCGATCGAGACAATCCCAAGGTGTTGAATTACCTCGGATACAGCCATCGCAAGATGGGCCGCATCGGCGAAGGCGTGGCCTACTACAAGAAGGCCCTGGCCATCGATCCGGATTATGTTCTGGCGCGGGAGTATCTGGGCGAGGGCTATGTGGCCGCGGGCCGGATGGAGCTGGCCGAGGATCAGCTCGCCGAGATCGCGAAGCGCTGCGGCACCGACTGCAAGGCCTACCGGCAGCTCGCCGCGGCGATCTCCGGCACACCGTCCGAGACCTGGTAGCCCGACGCCACCCGCCGAACCGCCCTGGGGCCCCGAATTCGGGGTCCGGGGCAGCCCCACCCCTTCGCGCCAATCGCGTGCAGACCCGGCAGGGCGCAGGACGCCTGCACAACTGCCGATTGACAGTTGTCGCCTTGCATTATCTTTTTTTTCGATAGGATACATAGAAAATTTCTGTAAACTGACTGCCAAAGAAGCGAATTCGAACAGCGCATCGGTTCCGGCTCGCAGTATTGTTGAACCAAAGAGCGCATGACCGAAAGGATTTGGCCGTCGAATCATGACAATAGAGACATCAAAGCCGTTCTCAGGACGCGTCGAGAAGGAAGAAGTGACGGTGATGCTTGCAAGCCTCTATGGGCACCTGAAGACGGCACGCCGTCTGGGCTTGCGGGACCTTGCCTATCATCTCGACATGACGATCCTGTCATTGCTGGAGCATGCCGACACCGGGGCGCAGACGGCGTTCCTGAAGAAGTTCAAGAAGGTCCGAAACTAGGGCCTGTTGAGGTTCAACGTTGCGGACCCGAGAGATCGGCGACATCGCGGCCCACCCTTCTCCGTCCTTCGCGCGAAAGCGGGAATCCATTGGCGACGGCAGCCAGGCGAAGGCCTCGGACGGTGTTGCCGAGGGGTCCAGATGTGAACCGATCGTCCCTGCCGCATGGCGATGTGGGACGCCCCAGGATCTGTTGTGACTCCTGAGTCTCAACAGGCCCTGGAGCATGTCGCGATCGTTCTGATTCGCGCCATCGCTCCAGCTCTCTGTTGAAGCATGTCTTGTTTCCCGAAACCGGTATTCACTTTCGCGAGACATGCTTTAGCGGCCCGGCAGATGACCGGTCTCTGAAACCTGTCGATGCGTCCGCGTTGCTTCGAAGGCCCGGAAGCTACACTTCCTCTTGGCAATTCGATCGAAGGCCTGCTCTTGCGGCCTTTCGACCACTGGTCGAGACCGAGGCGCCGGGACAGGATGTCGGCCGGTTGAAGAGCGAGCATTGACGGATCCGGAGGCCGTTCGACCGGTCATCCCCGAAACGACTTTGCCTTAGGGCCTGTTGCCACTTACGTTGGCAATCTGCGTCGGCGCAGATATGATCGGTGAGCGCCGCGTGAAGGCAAGGATCTGATTCAAAACGCTTTTCACGACAAATGACGACTAGGGCACGGCGAGTCCAGGGTGCGCCAGCAACACAGCCAAGGCTTGCCGGGCCGACACACGGATGGCGGCAGGATGCAGCGCACGACTTCGGACAGCAGCAAACAGGACCTCGACCGGCTCAAGCAGAAGGAGCTGCAGAGCATGCTCGAGAGCCTTTACGGGCACTTGAAGGTGGCCCGCCGCCTCGACCTGGAAGGCGTCGCCTACTTCCTCGACATGACCGTCCTGGCCCTGCTCGAGCACGCCGACTCCGAGACGCAGGCCGCCTTTCTGCGGAAGTTCAAGAAATCGCGCCGGTGAGCCCCGGGCGCGGCACGTCCCCGCCCGACGGACCGCGCCGGGCGGGGATTGGCTGAGAGCGTCGGGAAAGGGCCTCAGCCCTTCTTGCCGTTGGCGCTGATCAGCTTCTCGAGGGTCTTGTACTCGTCGCACCCCGTGCCGCAGATGTCCTTGATCTTGGCGAGCTGCGCCTTGGCGTCGTCGGTCTTGCCGAGCTGGACATAGGCCTCGCCCAGATACTGGCGCACCGCTGCATAGTCCGGCTCGATCTCGATCGCCTTGCCGTAATACGCCAGCGCCGCGTCGAACTTGCCGAGCTTGCGGTGGCTGAAGCCCAGATAGTTGAGCACGCGCGGGTCCTTGTCCTTGCCGAGCTCCTTGAGAACCTTGATCGCGTCCTCGTAGCGCTCGGCCTTGAGCAGGGTCTTGGCCGCCGCGTAATTGTTGCCGAGATCGCCGTATTTGGCCGTCAGGTCGGCCTCGGTGGCATGATAACCGGACCAGGTCGAGCTGCTCTCGCCAACGGCCAGGGCCGGCAGCGGGGCTGCCGTCAGAGCCAGAAGACAGAGCGTAAGCAAATGTTTCTTCACGAGAAAACCTCCATCCACAACGTGCCGATGCCCCCGGCAGGCCTGTTGAAGCCCAGTGCGGATCGTACCGCCCAAGCCGCAAATGGGGCCTGCGGATGGAATGTCAACCGCGCCGGCCTGTCAGGCCGCCGTGATCCCGCCTTCGAGTGCTGAGATGATCCCACCCATGAGAGCGCTTGCCATCCTGTTGATTGCCGTCGCGGCCGTCGCCGCGCTGCTGATTCATGGCCGCGAGCAGACCTGGCAGCTCGTGTTCGGGCCTTCGGATCTGGGTGCCGTGGACTTCCGGGTGCTGCAGCGCAGCGCCTGGCCCAACGACGCGCTGGCCTGTCCGCGCGACTTCTGCCCCAAATCCGCTGCCGACATCGTGCCGCCCGTCTACGCCGTGACCGCCGACGAGCTCGACGCGGCCCTGCACGCGGCCGTCACGCTGGAGCCGCTGATCGACCGCGTGGACACCGCGCCCGCCAAGCACGCCAGCCGCTACGTGCAGCGCTCGCCGCTGATGCGCTTCCCGGACACCATCTCCGTGCGCACCATCGATCTCGGCCCCAGGCGCTCGACCCTGGCGCTCTACTCGCGCTCGAAGATCGGCTATTCGGACCTCGGCGCCAACAAGGCCCGGCTGGAGCGCTGGATCGCGCTCCTGGACACGCTGCCCAAGGCGAAGTGAGGCTGGGGACGAGGCCCGTCGGAAGACAGGCTTTAGAGCATGTCGCGATCATTCTGATTCGCGCCACTACTCTAGCTCTTTATTGAAGCATGTCTTTTTCCCGAAACCGGTATCCACTTTCGGGAGACATGCTCTAATAGCGCTCCATGCCCGGATCCATCAGGCGGGCCCAGCTGTCGATACCGCCTGCCAGGTTCCAAGCATTGTCGAAGCCGCTCTCCCGCAGGAAGTCCGTCACCACCGCGCTGCGCCCGCCGCGATGACACATGACGATCAGCGGGCGATCGCGCGGCAACTCCTCGATATGCTCCGGGACCTCCTGCATGTGGATCGTCAGGCTGTCGGCGATGGCGCAGATCTCGATCTCTTCCGGCTCGCGAATGTCGAGCAGCGTGTGCGCCGAGCCATCGGCACGCATTTTCGCTAACATTTGAACGTCGATCTCGCGGCCGTTGCTCTGCATGTCGTTCCTTTGGGTAGATCTCAGACCGAAAATTGATGGCGAGCGGAAACTATCTTGAGCTGCAAATCTGGTCAATATAGTAGCGGAACGCTATCATGTTGCAGCGCAGAGACAGAGACGCCAGGCGCGCTCTTGAAGAAGGGCGCCCATGCCGTTACAGGCCTGTTTCGGCCGGCGGCGGATTGCCGTTGGGGAGTTCCGAGAGCATGCGGCAATTGATGATCCAGCCGGACGCAATGGAGGCGTCGGCCTTCCACCAGATGGCCGTGCAGGCAACGGCGGCATGAGAGCGGGACGCGTTCCCAGCGTGCGGCCGCAGCCGCCGAACCGCTGGCGCCGCTGGTTTCTGGCTCTGGGTTCACATTGGTCGCCGGCCCCTACGTGATCTTTCTCATCGGTTTCGGCGCCATACTGCAGACTGACGAGTCGGGTTGCTTCTGGCTCCTGCCTCCGAGCTGCGCGATCTTCGGCATCACCCTTGTCGATGTCATCGCCGTGGTATCCCGCCCCTGGAGTTTCGTTCCGGCATGGCCGAGCTTCGCCTTGCTCATTGCGATGTCCACGGTCGTCCTTGTGCTTGCCCAATTTGCCTTCAGAGGCGCGGCGGCCCAGCTGGCGGCTACCGTTTTTGGGACGTTCCTATTGCTGCAATCTCCGACGCTGCTCCGGACTTTGTACGATCAAGGCCGGGAGTATCGGCTCTGTCCTCATCCTGTCTTAAAGCAGGAGCCGGAAAGGGAAGCGTTCCAGAGACTTAAGAATGCGAGTCGGTTCAATCTGGGTTGCAGAAGCGAACCCTTCCATAAGGAATTCAGGTACTTTCATCTGCGCCAGCTGCGGCGGCCAAATTGGCTCTACGACCGCGCCATGCCGATCACCGGGCTGATGCTCTTCTTTCAGCTTATGCTGCTGAGTTGGCGTCAGGCTGACAAAGCGCGGCGGCCGACAAGGCCAAGCGGAGCCGAATAGCCGCCGCTGGCGGAAGAGAGTGGGAGTCGAACCCACCAAGGACGTCGAACGCCCCACACCGGATTTGAAGTCCGGCCGCCCCACCGGGGACGCTTCTCTTCCGGCGGCGATCCTATGTGGCGCTCCCATGGCCATCAAGCCGCGCCGGACGCCAGCACCTCCTTTGCCGGGCGGCGGATGGCCCGGGCGTTGCCGTCGCGCCAGGTGAAGCCGACGCGGTCGAAATATTCCAGGACCTCGATGGTGAGGTTGCGGCCGATGCCGGTGTGGTCCCGGAAGGCGGCGGCCGAGAACTGCCCGCCGGGCGCGCTTTCGGCGACCGCCTCGGCTGCCGCCGCGAGATCGAGCACCGCATGGGGCGGATAGAACCGGTTGTCGGTGACGCGGACCACCAGGCCGAGCCGGGCGCTGCGCACCAGGAAGCGCTCGACCTTGGTGTGATCGAGGCCGATCTCCGTCGCCAGCTCGCGCACGATGGGCGGCCTGAGACCGCCGGCCTCGAGCAGGGGCGCGACGCGGTGCCAGAGCTTTTCGTCGGCGGGCGCCATCTGCGGCCGGAACTCCGGCTGCCGGAGCATCCCGCCGCTCTCGACGATCCGGCCGCCGGCGAGCAGGTCGGCCACGAGGGCGTCGAACACCGGCCGCGACAGGCGCTCGGGCAGCCCGCGCCTGAGCGCCTCCGACGCCGCGCCGGGCGCCTCCGGACGCGCCTCGTGCCAGTCCGCCAGCGCCCCCAGCGTCATCTCCCGCAGCGATGTCAGGCGCGCCTCGGTCAGTCCGATCGGCCGGTCCGTGGTGCCGATCCGGGCCATAGGCACCTCCGCCCAGAGCGCGTCGGCCGCCGCGGGCGTCAGGTTCCAGGCAAGCGCCAGGCGCCCGAGATCGACGCCCTCGGGCGACGCGGCCAGCAGGCCGGCGAGCGCCGCCGCGGGCGCGTCCGCCGTGAGAGCCTGGAGCATGGCCAGGCGCTCGGGCCGCGCGCGCCCGCGCTTTGGGGGGAACGGGTCGAGCACACGCCCGCCGCCGATGGTGCGCCGGGCCGACTGGTCCCGCAGGATCAGGCGGTCGCCACGCAGCGCCCCGATCTCCCGGTCGAGCACGAGCTGCACCAGGCCGGTGGCGCCCGGCGCCAGCGGCCGCCCTTCGAGGACCGCCACCCGGCCCGTGACGTCGCCGGCGCCGCAATGCACATGCACCGGCGTCCAGTGCTTCAGGGCCCTGGGCTCGCCGGCGAGCACCCGGATGCGGGCGTCGATGCGCGCCGTCGGGGCGTCGGCCGCCTCGTCCAGCAGCCAGTCGCCGCGATGGGCGTCGAGCTTGCGCAGCCCGGTGCCGACGATGTTGACGGCGCAGCGGTCCCCGGCCCCGCCCGTCTCGGCCGGAGCGTTCTGGACGTGCAGGCCGCGCACCCGCACCCGCGCGCCCGGCGGCCGCAGCACCAGACGGTCCCCGACCCGGACACGGCCGGAGAAGACCGTGCCCGTGACCACCTGGCCCGCGCCCGGAAGCGTGAACGAGCGGTCGACGGCCAGGCGGAAGTTGCCGTCCGCCCGGCGCGCGCGCCATGTCCTGGCCGCGTCCTGAAGATGGGCGCCGAGTGCATCCACGCCAGCGCCGGTGGTGCCGGAGACCGGGAAAACGGGACTGCCGGCCAATGTCGTCTTACCCAGAAGCGCCTCGATCTCGGCCGCCACCTCATCGGTCCGCGTGGCATCCGCCCGGTCGATCTTGCTGAGCGCCACCGCGCCGGCCGGGACCTCCAGCAGGTCGAGGATAGCGAGGTGCTCGCGGGTCTGGGGCATCGGCCCGTCGTCGGCGGCGACCACCAGCAGCGCGAAGTCGATGCCGGTGACGCCCGCCAGCATGTTGCGGATAAAGCGCTCATGCCCCGGCACGTCGACGAAGCCCAGCACCGTGTCGTCGTCCAGCCGCCGATAGGCGAAGCCCAGGTCGATGGACATGCCGCGGCGCTTCTCCTCCGGCAGCCTGTCGGTGTCCTGTCCGGTCAGGGCTTTGACCAGTACGGTCTTGCCGTGATCGATGTGCCCGGCGGTGGCGACGATCACCGGCGGTGGCCTTCGTCGAGGGTGAGAGCGCCAAGCTGCGCCGCGAAGGCGGCCTCGTCGTCCGGGTCCAGGCAGCGCAGGTCGAGCCAGAAGCGGCCGTCGGCGATGCGCCCGATCACCGGCGTCGGCAGCCCGCGAAAGGCCGCCGCGATGCGCGTCAGCGCCGCGCCCCGGCCGCGCTTCCCGCCCGCCGGCCGCACCGCCAGGGCCGCACTGGCGAGCCCGTCCACTGGCAGTGCGCCGCTGCCGATCTGACTCTCGCAAGGGACGACCTCGACGGTGGCTGCCTCGCCCAGGCGCGCGGCCAGCGCCGGCTGCAGCCGGCGCGCCTGCGCCTCGATCTCCGCCAGGGGCCGGGTCATGAGCGTCAGCGTCGGCAGCCGCGCCGCCAGCCGCGCCGGGTCCGCATAGAGGCGCAGCACCGCCCCCAGCGCCGCCAGGGTGACCTTGTCGATGCGCATGGCGCGCTTCATGGGATTGCGCTTCAGCCTGGCGATCAGGTCGGCGCGGCCGACGATCAGGCCGGCCTGCGGGCCGCCCAAGAGCTTGTCGCCGCTGAAGGTCACCAGATCCGCGCCTTCGGCCAGCGTCTCGCCCACCGTCGGCTCTCGCGGCAGGCCATAGTCGCCGAGATCGACCAGCGTGCCACTGCCCAGATCGACCACCAGCGGCAGGTCGTGGGCGTGGGCGAGGTCCGCCAGCTTGCGCCCGGGCACGGCGGCGGTGAAGCCTGCGATGGCGTAGTTGCTGGTGTGCACCGTCATCACCAGCGCGGTGCGCGGCCCGATGGCGCCGGCATAGTCCTTCAGATGCGTGCGGTTGGTGGTGCCCACCTCGCGCAGCTTGCAGCCGGCGCGCGCCATGATCTCCGGCATGCGGAAGGACCCGCCGATCTCCACCAGCTCGCCGCGGGAGACCGGCACCTCCTTGCGCAGCGCCAGGCTGTTGAGCGTCAGCAGCACGGCGGCGGCGTTGTTGTTGACGACCGTGGCCGCCTCGGCGCCGGTAAGGCGGCAGAGCCACTCCTCCACATGCGAATCCCGGTCGCCGCGCCGGCCCGTGGAGAGGTCGTATTCCAGGTTGCTCGGCCCGCGCGCCGCCGCCGCCATGGCCTCGACGGCCTCGGGCGGCAGGACGGCGCGGCCCAGATTGGTGTGCAGGACCGTGCCCGTCAGGTTGAACACGGGCCGCAGGCTCGGGCGCGCCAGCGCCTCCAGGTGCGCCGCGACCCGCCCCGCCAGCGCGGCCTCGTCGACCGGCGGCGGCTCGCCCCCCTGCCCCGCGGCGAGCTGCCCGCGCAGCTCGCCGAGGATGGCGCGCACGGCCGCCACGGTCGCCGGCCGGCCGTGCCGCTCGGCCAGCGCGACCACGGCCGGCACCCGCAAGACGCGGTCGACGGACGGCAGGGTCGATTGAAGCGATGAAGCCATAGGGGCCGCAGGCTAGGACCCGCGCCGCCGCACGGTCAAGCCGAAGGCCCATCCGTGGCCGCTTTGACACCTCCGCCGACGCCCCATAGAGTTCGCCCGCAAACAGAGGGAGGTGCGCATGGCCCGTATCGAGGCGTTGCCGGACTACGAGCGGGAGTTCCTGCTCGCCATGGAGATGCCGTCGTTCGAGACGCGGCCCTGGGTGACGGGGCCGCCGCTGAAGGAGCGACGCCTGGCCCTGGTGACCACGGCGGGCCTGCACCGGCGCGACGACCGGCCCTTCTCGGTGGGGGTTCCCGAGTATCGGCTGATCCCCGGCGACGTCGAAGCGGACGAGCTGGTGATGAGCCACATCTCGGTCAATTTCGACCGCTCGGGCTACCAGCAGGACCTGAACATCGCCTTCCCCATCGACCGCATGCGCGAGCTGGAGGCGGACGGCGAGATCGGGTCGCTGGCGACCTATCACTATTCCTTCATGGGCGCCGCCGCCCCCGAGGCCATCGAGCCCAACGCCCGGCGCCTCGCCGGCATCCTCAAGGGCGACGGCGTCGACAGCGTCCTGCTCACCGGCGTTTGACCCGCCTGCACCCGCGCCGTGTGCGCGGTCGGGCATTTCCTGGAGGACGAGGGGCTGGCCACGGTCGGCATCACCCTGGTGCGCCCGCACGTGGAGGCCATCGAGCCGCCGCGCGCGCTCTGGGTGCCGTTCGAGCTCGGCCGGCCGCTGGGCGTGCCGGACGATCCGGCCTTCCAGCACCGCGTGCTGCGCGCCGCGCTCGACCTGCTGGTCTGCGACGACGGGCCGGTGCTGCTCGCCGACTATCCGGAGGACGCGCCGGCGGTCGAGGTCGACATGGAGGGCTGGGCCTGCCCCGTCGCCCTGAAGCCGCCGCCGGACGAGAGCACCGGCTACGAGGCGGCCATCGCCGAGGAGATCGCCAGCCTGCGCACCTGGCACGACCAGGCCGTGAAGGAGCGCGGCCGCAGCACGGTCGGCGTGACCGACACGGACATCGTCGATGTCGGCCGATTTCTCGCATCGCAGCTCGGCGACGCGCCGCGCCGCGCCCGAGCTACCGCGAGGACCTGGGCCTCGGCGACGCCGTCAAGCTCGCCTGCGACGAGGTCAAGGCCTTCTACTACGAGGCCGCCGCCGCGCAGCCGGGCCCGAGCACCGCCGCCGCCCTCGATGACTGGTTCTGGGGCGAGACCGCCGCCGGCAAGGTATTCCTGGAGCTGAAGGCCGTCTGCCAGGAGAGCGACGACCCGGCGATGAAGGCGCTCGGCAGCTTCATGCTGGTGCCGCGCGCGCAGCTCAAGCGCCTGCCGGAGGGTTAGGGGCTGTTGGGCTCAACGTACGTGCACCACACTCCCGCCATTCCTAATGACGGGAGTGTGGTGGAGATGGCCCGCGCGCCGAGCATGGCCCGGCGCGCGGATCAGGATCGGGTTATTTCAAAGGCTCGTGCCGCGCGCCGCCGCCGAACAGGTCGGCCAGGTGGAAGCGGTAGCCGAAGCCGGCGCTGAAGACCCACGGGTCGAGGTCCACGTCGGCCACGATATTGCCGCCGCCGGCGAGCTGCCAGGTCACGTCCGTGTTCAAGAAGATCTTCTTCACGTCGGCGTTGAAGTGCCAGTTGCCGCCGAGCGCAATGTCGACGCCGGCCTGCAGCGCGAAGCCCCAGGCATCGTCGATGTCGACGCCGGTGGCGACGCCGGTCAGGCCGTTGCCCACATCCTCGTCGAAGAAGGCGATGTAGGTGACGCCGGCGCCCAGATAGGGCTTGAACGTGCGCGAGCCCGTGAAGTGGTATTGCAGCGTCAGCGTCGGCGGGAAGATCCAGGTCTCGGCCAGCTCGCCGAGCGCCGCGAAGGTGCCCTCGCCGTCGATCTCGTGCTCGGCCACGCAGCAGAACAGCTCGGCCGCGATGTTCGGCGTGAAGAAGTAGGTCAGCGTGGTCGCCGGGACGTAGGCGTCGGTGACGTCCGCGTCGGCCCCCGGCGTCAGCACGCCGTTGGTGCGGATCGAGTCCACATCCGTGTCCGGCACCACCGCGGCCCCCAGGATGCGCACCATGAAGTCGCCCTGGGAGGGCGTCATGCGATCCTTGTAAGCCTGTGCCGGCGTGGCTGGAACGGCCCAAGCCAGCAGCGCCGCGACGGCGGCCGTGGCGATCCAGGTCCGTTTTGTCATTGTAGGTCCCCCTGTGTTTCGTAGCCCTGCGCTCCTGCGAGCGGTTCCTTCCGCTCTAACCCGCGGTTTTGACTCAGAAAACAGAATTCGCAGTGCACATCATGAATCCGAAAGGTATGTTGCAGATGTGCAACAGAAAAGATTGACGCATGTCAAGAAACGCCCAATCAGGCGCCCAAAATTGACATAGATCAAATTTCCGCATCGCCAGCTTGAGGCCACGAAAGCGATGCCCGACTCGCCCCCTCCACCGGAACGACGCCGTTGGAGACGTCCGTGGCAGCCCATGTCAGCAGCCCGCGCGCGCCACCGCCAAGGGGCTGGCCAAAGCCGCGTCCTCTCGCCATAGTCCCGCCCATGCCCCGCACCGCGAAAACCTTCGGCTCCCGCGCCGATCCCGTGATCAATCCGAAGTCCTGGCCCGTGGACCGGCCGGAGGGCTTCTCGGAGGCGCCGCAGCCCCTGATCGAGGGGCATCCGCTGGTCACCGGCGCCGCCGCGCCGCTGTTCATGCCGCACCGGCCCGAGCGCCCGGAGAAGTCGGAAGGCGGCATCGCCCTGAAGATCGTCTCGGACTTCGAGCCCCGCGGCGACCAGCCCGCGGCCATCGCCGAGCTGGTCGCGGGCGTGCAGGCGCAGGAGCGCAACCAGGTGCTCCTGGGCGTCACAGGCTCGGGAAAAACCTTCACCATGGCCAAGGTGATCGAGGCGAGCCAGCGCCCGGCCCTGATCCTGGCGCCGAACAAGACGCTCGCGGCCCAGCTCTACGGCGAGTTCAAGTCCTTCTTCCCGGAGAACGCGGTCGAGTATTTCGTCTCCTACTACGACTACTACCAGCCCGAGGCCTATGTGCCGCGCTCGGACACCTATATCGAGAAGGAGGCCTCCATCAACGAGCAGATCGACCGCATGCGCCACGCCGCCACCCGCGCGCTGCTGGAGCGCGACGACGTGGTCATCGTGGCCTCGGTCTCCTGCATCTACGGCATCGGCGCGGTCGAGACCTACACGGCCATGACCTTCGCGCTGAAGGCGGGCGAGAGCATCGAGCAGCGCCGGCTGCTGGCCGACCTGGTGGCGCTGCAATACAAGCGCAACGACATGGCCTTCGCCCGCGGCACCTTCCGCGTGCGCGGCGACACGGTCGAGCTCTGGCCGGCGCATCTGGACGATCGCGCCTGGCGGATTTCGCTGTTCGGCGACGAGGTGGAGCAGATCACCGAGTTCGACCCGCTGACGGGCCAGAAGACCGACGACCTGAAGCTCATCAAGGTCTACGCCAACTCCCACTACGTGACGCCGAAGCCGACGCTCCAGCAGGCCCTGAAGGGCATGAAGGCGGAGATGAAGCAGCGCCTGGACGAGCTGAACGGCGCCGGCCGCCTCCTGGAGGCCCAGCGGCTGGAGCAGCGCACCGTCTTCGACATGGAGATGATCGAGGCCACCGGCTCCTGCGCCGGCATCGAGAACTACTCGCGCTACCTCACCGGCCGCCAGCCCGGCGAGCCGCCCCCGACGCTGTTCGAGTACCTGCCCGACAACGCCCTGGTGTTCTGCGACGAGAGCCACGTCTCCGTGCCCCAGCTCGGCGGCATGTTCCGCGGCGACTACCGGCGCAAGGCGACGCTGGCCGAGTACGGCTTCCGCCTCCCCTCCTGCATGGACAACCGGCCGCTCCGCTTCGAGGAGTGGGACGCCATGCGCCCGCAGTCCGTCTACGTCTCGGCCACCCCCGGCGGCTGGGAGCTGGAGCAGACCGGCGGCGTCTTCATCGAGCAGGTGATCCGCCCCACCGGCCTGATCGACCCGCCGGTGATCGTGCGCCCCGCCGGCACCCAGGTGGACGACCTGCTCGACGAGTGCCGCCAGGTGGCGGCCCAGGGCTACCGCGTGCTCGCCACCACGCTCACCAAGCGCATGGCCGAGGACCTGACCGAGTACATGCACGAGCAGGGCATCCGCGTGCGCTACATGCATTCGGACATCGACACCCTGGAGCGCATCGAGATCATCCGCGACCTGCGCCTCGGCGCCTTCGACGTGCTGGTGGGCATCAACCTGCTGCGCGAGGGGCTGGACATCCCCGAATGCGCCCTGGTCGCCATCCTCGACGCCGACAAGGAAGGCTTCCTGCGCTCCGAGACCTCCCTGATCCAGACCATCGGCCGCGCCGCCCGCAACGTGGACGGCCGCGTGATCCTCTACGCCGACGCCATGACCGGCTCCATGGAGCGCGCCATCGCCGAGACCGAGCGCCGCCGCGAGAAGCAGGTGGCCTTCAACGAGGCCAACGGCATCACGCCCGAGTCGGTCAAGAAGAACATCGGCGATATCCTGGAGAGCGTCTACGAGCGCGACCACGTCCTGGTCGACACCGGCCTCGCCGAGGAAGGCCAGACCCCGCTGGTCGGCCACAACCTGGAGAGCGTCCTGGAAGACATGGAAAAACGCATGCGCGCCGCCGCCGCCGACCTGGAGTTCGAGGAGGCCGC
>JAKSBI010000794.1 GCA_022361215.1 Hyphomicrobiales bacterium
ACCGCAATCGACGTGGCCTGGGACCACTGGCGGCCGCGCGTCGCCGCCAAGCGCACGCCCTGGCGCTTCCTGGTGGTCGAGCGACAGGCCGCCCGAGCCGACTGAACACGACCACCCCGACAGGAAGCAACCGAAGACACCCATGGACCAGATACGCTCTCGCGACCTGCCGCTGCCGGACCCCGCCCTCGAGGCCGAGGCGTTTCGGCCGTTCCACACCGATCCCGGCTGGGACGAGGCCTGGTGGTGGCTCGTCCTCCCCGTGGCCATCGCCGCCTTCCTGATCGGCGTCTACGCCATGGCGCCGGAGTGGTACAAGGCCTGGGTCTTTCCCGAGGGCTACGGGCTGCAGGAGCTGTTTCACTATTTCGTTCCGCTGATCGGCTTCGTCATCGCGATCCGGCTGCTCCGCCGGCCCTTCGTGCAGAGCCGCGGTCTCGTGCGCGCGGTTTGCTGGGTCGGCGTGGTGTCGTGCTTCTACATCGCCGGCGAGGAGCACAGCTACGGCCAGCACTTCTTCCACTGGGAGACGCCCGAGTTCTGGAAGGCGATCAACCGGCAGAACGAGACCAACCTTCACAACACCACGGACTGGCTGGACAAGAAGCCCCGCACGGTCCTGGAGGTCTTCATCTTCGGCGGCTGCCTGGCGATGTCGCTGGTCTCGCTCTTCACCGGCTGGGTGCGGCGCAACCGCTGGTCGCTGTTCATTCCGGCCGCCACCCTGGTGCCGACGGCCCTCGGCGCCCTGCTGTTCAAGCTCTCGGCCACCTTCACCAACGAGTTCGCCACCCCCGCCCTGGTGTTCCGCCCGGCCGAGTCCACCGAGACCTTCATGTATCTCTTCATCGTGCTCTATCTGGTGATCTTCGCGCGGCGCGTGCGGGCGCTGGAGGCGCAGGAGGCCGCCGGCGGCACGGCCACGTAACGCGTCGAGCGAACGGCACGGCCTCAAGCGTGCCAGCCCTCGGTCCGACACGCTCCGGACGGCCGCCCCCCTCAGAACACGTCGCCCGCGAACTCCGAGCGCAGCCGGCCACGCAGATCCTCGATGGCGC
>JAKSBI010000277.1 GCA_022361215.1 Hyphomicrobiales bacterium
CACGATCTGGGCCACACGCCCTTCGGCCATGCGGGCGAGCATGCGCTGAACGCGGCCATGTCGGACTATGGCGGCTTCGACCACAACGGTCAGAGCTTGCGCATCGTGACCCAGCTCGAACGCAAATACGCGGCTCACGACGGGCTCAATCTGACATGGGAAACGCTGGAGGGGCTGGTCAAGCACAACGGGCCTCTGACGACCGCGGCGGGCGAGCCCATCGGCGCATCGGCGGCAACGGGCCTGCCTCATGCCATCGAGGCCTATCGGCAGATCCAGGATCTGCATCTGCACTCGCACCCCTCGGCCGAGGCGCAGGTCGCCGCGCTCGCCGACGATATCGCCTACAACAATCACGACATCGACGACGGCGTGCGCGCGGACATGCTGCCGCTCGATGAGCTGAAGAAGGTGTCGCTCTGCGCCGACATCCTGAGCGAGGTCGAGGGGCGCTATCCGGCGCTGGAGCGGTCGCGCCTGATCTACGAGTTCAACCGCAGGCTGATCACCCGCATGGTGGACGATGCGCTGGCCGAGACGCGGCGCCGGCTGCAAGCGCTCGCGCCTTCGAGTTGCGACGATATCCGCGCCGCGGGCGCCCCGGTGGTGTCGTTCTCGCGGTCGATGGACGACGCCTGCGACGAGCTGAGGTGCTTCCTGCTCAACTGGGTCTATCGTCACCGCCGCATCTCCCAGATCATGGCGGACGCACAGGACGTGGTGACCGACCTGTTCGCCCGCTACATGTCTGATCCCGCCGTGCTGCCCGAGAAATGGCTGGCGGGCGTCGATCGGCACGACGAGGTCGGGCTGGCGCGCCGGGTGTGCGATTTCATCGCCGGCATGACCGATCGCTTCGCCATCAAGGAGCACCGCCGCCTGTTTGACCGCACCCCCGATTTGCGCTAGGGGCACGGTCAATCCGCAACAGCAAGCTCAGCCGATTTGCCGGCCGCCGAAGCCGATCTCTCCGAGACGTCGAGGCCCAGCCCAGGTCGCCCTTCCGATGAACCTCTTTGCCCTATTCGCAGGCCGTGTCGAGGCCGTTCTCGCGGCGCTCCAGGACGCGGGCGGACTGCCGCCGAACATCGCGCTGAGCGGCATCGCGGTGGAGCCGCCACGCGATCCGAGCCATGGAGACATCGCCGTGAATGCGGCGCTGGTGCTGGCGAAGAAGGCCGGGGTCCCGCCGCGTGAGCTGGCGGAGAAGATCGCCGCAGGGCTCTCGGACGCCGATGACGTCGATGCGGTCGAGATCGCGGGGCCGGGGTTCATCAATCTGCGCCTGGCGCCGGCGTTCTGGCCCAAGGTCGCCGCGGCGGTGCTGGAGCTCGGCACCGACTTCGGCAAGAGCGACATGGGCGCCGGGACGCGGGTCAACGTCGAGTACGTCTCCGCCAATCCCACCGGTCCGCTGCATGTGGGCCACGGGCGGGGGGCCGTGTTCGGCGATGCACTGGCCAACCTGCTCGCCTTTGCCGGCTACGACGTCACCCGCGAATACTACATGAACGACATGGGCGCGCAGGTGGACACGCTGGCGCGCTCCGCATACCTGCGGTATCGCGAAGCCCTCGGCGAGGACATCGGGACCATCCCCGAAGGCCTCTATCCGGGCGACTATCTGAAGCCGGTCGGGGCAGAGCTCGCCAGGCAGCATGGCGACGCGCTGGCCGGGGAGAGCGAGGAGGCGTGGCTGCCGATCGTCCGCGACCTGGCCGTCGGCATGATGATGGACACCATTCGCGAGGACCTCGCCGCGCTCGACATCCAGCAGGAGGTCTTCTTCTCCGAGCGCTCGCTGATCGGCGGCGAGACCGACAAGATCGGCGCGACCATCGAAGCGTTGCGCGAGAGGGACCTGATCTACGAAGGGCGATTGCCGCCGCCGAAGGGCAAGCTGCCGGAGGACTGGGAGGATCGCGAGCAGACCCTGTTCCGGGCCACCGCCTTCGGCGACGATGTCGACCGGGCGCTCTACAAGTCGGACGGCACCTACACCTATTTCGCCTCCGACATGGCCTACCACGACGACAAGCTCAGGCGCGGGTTCGAGTCGCTGATCGATGTCTGGGGCGCCGATCATGGCGGCTATGTCAAAAGACTGAAAGCTGCAGTTCATGCGCTTTCGGGTGGCAAGGCCGAACTTGATGTCAAGATCTGCCAGCTCGTAAAGCTGTTCCGCGCGGGTGAGCCTGTGAAAATGTCCAAGCGGGCAGGTGAGTTCGTTACCTTACGTGACGTCGTAGATGAAGTCGGCCGCGATCCTGTCCGCTTTATGATGCTCTATCGCAAGAACGACGCGCCGCTGGAGTTCGACTTCCAGAAGGTGACAGAGCAGTCGCGCGACAATCCGGTTTTCTATGTGCAATACGCGCATGCGCGAGCGCATTCGGTCTTCCGGAACACAAAAGAGGTGTTTCCAGATCTTGAGATAGACCCGCATTTTCTTAGCGGCGTTAAGCTTAATCTGCTAAATGATGAAGCAGAAGTTGCGCTCATGAGGCGCCTGGCTCATTATCCAAGGATCGTGGAGGCCGCTGCTGCTGCCCATGAGCCTCACAGAGTCTCATTTTTTCTTTACGAACTCGCGGGCGACTTCCATGGGCTTTGGAACCGAGGCAAAGAGTTGCCACAATTACGTTTTATTAACGAGCACGACCGAGATTTAACAATGGCACGTGTTGCACTCGTGGCTGCGACATCGGAAGTGCTGGCGTCAGGCCTGCGCATTCTCGGCGTTCAAGCTATCCGTGAAATGCGCTAGTATAGCTCCGCCGCTCAGGCGGAGTTTAGTTCGAGGGAAGTAACGCGATGTCCATGTCAGACAAAAATGTCGGCATCGATAACGGCGACCAGAACGCCGAGACGCCGCTGTCCAACGCTCAGAACAAGACAGCGGCCGATCCCAACAGTTTGAACACCGCCGGGACCTATCCGTCCGGCGCTCTCGGACAGACCCCGCAGGGCAGCCTGCCCGGACTGGCCGGCTTCGCTCAGATGCAGGGTCTCGCACCGGCGACGCCGCCCGTGCCGGTGGCTCCGCAGCCGTCCGTGCCGGAGCCCCTGGCCTACGATCCCATTCCCGAGCCGCCGGAGCTGGCGCAGCCGGAGCTGCAGCCCTTCACGCCGGTGTCCGAGCAGGTGCCGCCGCTTCCGGCCGATATCGCCGGTCCGATGGATCCGGGGCCTATGTTTCCCGAAGAGCTGCCGACACCATCGCTCGATATCGACCAGCCGCCGGTCGACCTGCCGCCTCTGCCCGGTGTGGATCAGAGCCTGCCGTCCGATACGCCCACGTTCTCGGACCCGCCGACCCTGGACATCATGGCCGACCACGCCAGGAGCGACGCTGAGGCAATCGACGACATCGACCTGTTTGCCGGAGCCGCGGACGCTGGACCGGCCGCCGCGCCCCAGGCCATGGAGCCGCCGGCCTTGCCGGGTCAAGATCCCGTGCCGCCGCTGCCCGATGGGCAGGATCTCTATGGCGGTGAGCTTCAGGCGTTCGAGGCACATTACGACCAGCATCCCGAAATCCCGATCGGTGCGTTCGATGCAGGGGCCGGCGCCGAAGGCGGCGCACACGCCTATTTCCAGGATCATGACGGCGACGACGCGGAGTTCCTCGAGAACGAGATGTCGCCGGAGAACGTGGCCGCCGGCAAGAAGCGGCCCGGACGCAAGCTCGTCATGGTCTCCGGCTCGCTCGCCGTCGCTCTCGTTTTGGGCGGCGCCATCGCCTTTGCCTACAAGCAGAGCGGAAACACGACCGCGGGCAACGGTCAGCCGCCGCTGATCCAGGCCGACAACCGGCCGGTGAAGGTGGCGCCCAAGCAACCCGGCGGAAAGGAGTTCCCGCACAAGAACAAGCTGATCTACGATCGGCTCGTCGGCGAGGAGCGTCCCGAGATCGAGAATGTGGTTCCGCGGCAGGAAGAGGTGGCCGATGCGGCCACCACGCCGGCTGAGGATCGGCCCAGAGACGATGTCGTCGCGGCTCTGCGCCAGGGCACCGATACGGAAAACTCGGGTGCGGCGAATAGCGGCACCGAGCCGTCCGAGGGACCGCGCAAGGTGAAGACGCTGGTCGTTCGGCCCGATGGGACGATCGTCAAGCCTGAAACCACGGCAGCGATTCAGCCGGAGCCCCAGACACGCGGCTTTGCCGCGAGGGCGCCGGAGCCGCCGGCGCAGGTCGAGCAACCCGCACCGGCTCAGCCTGAGCCCGTTCAGCAGGCGGCGCCTGCTCCTGTGGCGCCGCCGAGCGCTACGGCCGCGGAGCGCAGGATTGCCGCGGTTCAGACCCAGCAGTCGACCTCGGATGCACGGCCGGCATTCGTTGCGCCGACGCCGACGCCCAAGCCGCGGGCACAGCCGCAGCAAGAGCAACGGGTCGCGGCGCTGAATGGCGTGGCCCCTGCCACGGCAGGCGCCAGCGGTTATGTGGTGCAGGTGGCCGCGCGCAAGAGCCAGACGGATGCCCTGGCAGCTTTCGCCGATCTGCAGCAACGCTATCCCAAGCTTCTCAGCGGTTACCGCCCGATGATCCAGCGCGCCGATCTGGGCGACAAGGGAACCTGGTACCGGCTGAGGGTCGGACCGATGAACGAGAAGACCGCCGCGGCCAATCTCTGCAAGCGGCTCAAGTCCGCTGGACTGCGGAACTGCTTGGTCCGGGCGCAGTAGGCGAGGGCGGGGCCATAGCTCCCGCCGCTTGAGGTCAAGCCGTCCGCTATCGTCTTGACGCCGCCATGAGCGGCCGCTATTCCCGCGGCCCATGCCGCTCCAAGCCTTCATCTCGGGTTGCGCTGGCCTTGCGCTCACGGCCGACGAGCGGGCGTTCTTTGCCGAAGCGCGGCCATGCGGCCTCATCCTGTTCGCGCGGAACTGCGATGCGCCGGACCAAATCTCTGACCTGGTTGACGATTTTCGCAACTCCGTTGGCGAGGAGCGCCTGCTTGTCCTGATCGATCAGGAGGGCGGCCGCGTGCAACGGCTGCGACCGCCGCATTGGCGGAAGCTGCCGCCGGGCCGCACCTTCGGTCGGCTCTTCGAGACGGATCCGGACCTAGCCGAGGAGGCTGCGCGGCTCGTGGCCCATCTGACGGCGCGCGAGCTGGCGCTGCTCGGCATCAATGTGAACTGCGTTCCCGTTCTGGACGTTCCGGCCCGGGGCGCGGACGAGATCATCGGGGATCGCGCCTATTCGCACGATCCGGACATCGTCGCCCGGCTCGGCCGCTGCGTGGCCGAGGGCTGCCTCGACGGGGGCGTGCTGCCGGTGATCAAGCATATCCCCGGACACGGGCGGGCGCCGGCCGACAGCCACCTTGCCCTGCCGACCGTCGATGCCTCGCCGGCCGAGCTTGGCGACGTCGATTTCCGTCCCTTCGCGGCGCTTGCGGATCTGCCGGTCGCCATGACGGCGCATGTGCTTTTGACGGCGCTCGATGCCGAGCGCCCTGCAAGCGTCTCGCCGTCTATAATGTCGAAAGTGATTCGCGGACGAATCGGCTTTGACGGTCTGGTCATGAGCGACGATCTCAGCATGGGAGCGCTCGAGGGCAGCGTCTCGGAAAGAGCCCAGGCCGTAATCGCGGCGGGAAGCGATCTGGTGCTTCACTGCAACGGCGATCTGGCCGAGATGAAAGCGATCGCAGAGGTAGTGCCCGGTTTGCGTGGAGAGGCAGGACGGCGTTACGACGCGGCGTTTGCGCAAGTGCGCCACGACGTCCCGTTCGATGCCGATCGCGCCGAAGCGCTCCTCGCCGAGGCCCTAGAACTGAAACATTGAGGCCGGCATGATTTCGGGTTCGGACGAGACAGCAAGAGCCGACGACAGCGTCGAGCCGCCGGAGGACGACGCGGCGCCCGCGCTCGACCCGTTCGAGGAGGACCGCCCGTCCGGCGCCTTCGTGGTGGATCTGGACGGGTTCGAAGGGCCGCTCGACCTGCTGCTGTCCCTGGCGCGCGAGCACAAGCTGGACCTGACCAAGATCTCGATTCTGGCGCTGGCGCAGCAATATCTCGCGTTCATCGCCGAGATCCGCCGGCTTCGGCTCGAGGTGGCGGCGGACTATCTGGTGATGGCCGCCTGGCTCGCGTTCCTCAAGTCCAAGCTGTTGCTGCCGGAAGACGAGGAGGGCGACGAGCCGACGGGCGCAGAGCTGGCCGCGCAGCTGGCGTTCCGTCTGAAGCGCCTGGAGGCGATGCGCGATGCGGCCGCGACCCTGATGACCGGCAAGCGGCTGGGGCAGGACTTCTTCGCCCGCGGCATGCCGGAGGGCATCCGGCTGGTGCGGAGCAGCGCGTACGACGCCAACGTTTACGATCTGCTCAGCGCCTATTCGCAGCAGCGCCAGCGCACGGCGGTCAGCTCGATCACGTTCGAGGCCCGCCCGGTCTGGTCGATCAAGGAGGGCCGGGCCCGCCTGGAGCAGCTGCTCGGCATGTCCTGCGACTGGGCGCCGATCAACGATCTCCTCGTCCAGTTCCTCATCGAGCCGGAGCAGCGCCGCACCGCCGTCGCCAGCACCTTCGGCGCCTCGCTGGAGCTGGCGCGCGAGGGCAAGGTCGACCTGCGGCAGGCGGAGGCGTTCGCGCCCCTTTATGTGCGCAAGCGCGCCGACGGGACGACATGAAGACACGGTAGTTTCCAGCAATCGAAAACAACCCAAAGAAGGACGATTGATGAGCGGAAAGACGACGGACAAGGCCACGGCCACAACGGAAGACACCTTGGCTCGTGAGGCGGGCGCGGCCTTGCCCCTGCCGCTGCCGGAAAACGTCATGTCGCTGCCGTCGGCGGACCGGCGGGAGAAGCTGCGGGTCGTGGAAGCGCTGTTGTTCGCGGCCGATGAGCCCTTGGATGAGGCGACGCTCGCGACCTATTTCCCCGCCGGCGAGGACATCGTCGCGCTGCTGGAGGAGCTGCAGGGGCTCTATTCCGTGCGCGGCATCAATCTGGTGCGCGTGGCCGGGAAATGGGCCTTCCGCACCGCCGACGATCTGTCGTTCCTGCTGGAGCGCCACGCCGTCGTGCAGCGCCGGCTGTCGCGCGCGGCGCTGGAGACGCTGGCGATCATCGCCTATCACCAGCCGGTCACGCGCGCCGAGATCGAGGAGATCCGGGGCGTCAGCACCTCGAAAGGGACCCTGGACGTGCTGCTCGAGACCGGCTGGATCAAGATGCGCGGCCGCCGCCGCGCGCCCGGCCGGCCGATCACCTACGGGACCACCGATGGATTTCTCGAGCATTTCGGGTTCGACACTATCGGCGATCTGCCGGGGCTGGCCGAGCTCAAGGGCGCGGGTCTTCTCGACGGCAACCTTCCGCCGGATTTCATGGTGCCCGAGCCGAACGACTCCGAGGCCTTGCAGGAGGACGAGGATCCGCTCGAAGACGAGGATGAGGAACTCGATCCGCTAGACGCCGAGGCGGCCGACGACGAGGTTGACGAGACGGAGCCGCCGGAGGCCGAGGCGGACGATGACGTTGTACACTCGGGGCCAAGTCCGGTAGATCTGACGCCGAACGCGGATAGCTGAGGGCGATCAGCCGCGCGGCCGGACCGGCCGGCGCAGTGACGTGCAACCGTATCGTGTTTTTTCGCCGGAAATCGAATGCTCCCGGGCCGGGCCCGAAGCCGAGCTGGGGTCCGCGTGGCGCCGCCGCCGCGACCATTGCAGCCCGCCTGACCTTCGAGAATGTGGGGCGCTACTACGGAGCCGTCCACGCCGTGTCGAACATCACGCTCGACGTGCCGCCCGGCGAGATCCTGTGCCTGCTCGGCCCCTCGGGCTGTGGCAAGACGACGTTGCTGCGCTTGGCCGCGGGGGTGGAGCGGCCGACGTCCGGACGCATTCTGCTGAACGAGTGGGAGGTGGCCGGCCCCGAGCGCTTCGTTCCGCCGGAGCGGCGCGGCGTCGGATTGATGTTTCAGGACTTCGCGCTCTTCCCGCACCTGACGATCGTCGAGAACGTGGCCTTCGGC
>JAKSBI010000274.1 GCA_022361215.1 Hyphomicrobiales bacterium
CTCTGGCGCGCCGACGTCAAGCCCGCGAGGCACGACGCCGAGGTCGTGCTGGCGCTGAAGGCGGCCGGCGCCATCATGCTCGGCAAGCTGCACACCACCGAGTTCGCCTTCTTCGACCCCTCGCCCGCCCGCAATCCCCACAACCGGGAGCATACGCCCGGCGGCTCCAGCAGCGGCTCCGGCGCCGCCGTGGCCAGCGGCACCGTGCCCATCGCGCTCGGCACCCAGACCGTGGCCTCGGTCAACCGGCCCGCCGCCTATTGCGGCGTCTCCGCCTTCAAGCCGAGCACCCGGCTGCTCAGCACCTACGGCGTCGCGCCCCTGGCCGCGTCCTACGACACCATCGGCTTCTACGGCTGGTCGGTGGACGACGCCGTGGCCGCCTTCGAGGCGGCCGCACCGGCCCATGCGAAAGGCACGACCGCGCCCGCCGCGCCGAGCCAGGCGCGCATCGTGCTGATCGAGGACCCGCTCATCGCGGACTGCGACGCCGAGATGTGGGAGGTCTATCAGAAGCTCGCCGAGGACTTTCGCGCCAGGGGCCACACGGTCGAGCAACGGCCCTCGCCAGTGCCGTTCGACCGCATCTGGGAACTGCATCGGAGCACCCTCTCCTACGAGATGGGCCGGGCCCATCTCGACCAGCTCGACCTGCCCGAGGACCAGGTCGGCACGCGCCTGCGCGAGGCCATCGCCCAAGGCGCCGAGATCGAGACCGACCGATATCTCGACGATCGCGGCGAGATCGACAGGATCCGCGTGGCCTTCTTCGCCTTCCATGACGACGTCGACGCCTTCCTCTGGCCGGCCGCGCCCGGCCCGGCGCCCGCAGGCCTGGCCTCGACGGGCGAGCCCAGATACATCGCGCCCTGGACCGCGCTCGGCGGCCCCATCGTGACGGTCCCGGCCGGCGTCGCCGCCAGCGGCCTGCCCCTGGGGTGCATCCTCGCGGGCCGCCCGGGCGCCGATGCCGCCATGGGCGCGCTCGCGCGCAAGCTCACCGCGGCCGCGGGACCGGGCGCTTGAGCGAGGCCGCCGCGCCCCTCTCCCTGAAGCACTCGACCCTGATCGTCGTCGCCACGACGACGGTGCAGGCCCTCGCCACCATGGCCGTGGTCTCGCCGGCCGCCATCGCGCCGGAATTCGCGCGCGGGCTCGGCCTCGATCCGGCCCTGATCGGCTACCAGGTCAGCTTCGCCTACATCTCCGCCATGCTGACCTCGCTCTTCGGCGGCGGCATCGTGCACCGTCTCGGCGCCTGCCGCACCAGCCAGTCGAGCATCGTCCTGAGCGGCATCGGCATCGCGCTGCTGACCATCCCCGCGCTCCCCGCCATCGCCCTCGGCTCCATCGTCATCGGCATCGGCTACGGCCTCACCAATCCCGCCGCCTCCCATCTCCTGGCCCGCATCACCACCGCCCGGCGGCGCAACCTGATCTTCTCGCTGAAGCAGACCGGTGTGCCCCTCGGCGTGCTCGCCACCGGCCTGATCGTGCCCTCCTCGGCGCTCCGCTTCGGGACCGAGGGCGCGTTCCTGATCGTGACCGCGCTCTGCTTCGCCGGCGCGCTCGCCATGCAGCCCGCCCGCCGGAGCTGGGACGCCGACCGGGACCTCGAGGCGCGGCCCGCCCGGCAGCCGTTCGAAGGCGTCTCCACGATCCTGTCGACGCCGCCGCTCAGATACCTCTCGCTCGCGGCCTTCTGCTATGCGGGCCTGCAGATCAGCCTGATGGCCTACACCGTCACCCTGCTCGTCGAGGATCTGGGCTTCGGTCTGGTGCAGGCCGGCATACTGCTCTCCATGGCGCAGGTGACCGGCGCCGTCGGCCGCGTCGTCTGGGGCTGGCTCGCCGATCGCCTCGGCGTCAGCCTGCTGGTGCTGGCCGGCCTCGGCGCGGCAATGGCGGCCTGCGCGCTGGCCACCGGCCAGATGACCCCGCACTGGTCGCCGCTGGCCGTCCAGGCGCTGCTGCTGGTGTTCGGCGCCGTGGGCATCGGTTGGAACGGCGTCTATCTGGCCGAGGTGGCCCGCCTCAGC
Organism: Hyphomicrobiales bacterium; assembly: GCA_022361215.1. GTDB lineage: Bacteria > Pseudomonadota > Alphaproteobacteria > Rhizobiales > Methyloligellaceae > JAKSBI01. The sequence continues at coordinate 2,040 of JAKSBI010000274.1, forward strand.
CCGGCCGACAAGATCGGCAGCGTCACCGGCGGCTCGCTGGCCCTGACCTTCTGCGGCATCGTCGTGCTGCCGTCGGTGTTCGCCACCGCCTACGGGCTGGTCGGCAGCTACACCGCCACCTTCGCCCTGGCCTCCACCTTCGCCATGGCCGGCGCCCTGCTCTCAGCGCTGGCCCACCGCGCCAACGGCGCCACCGCCCACAAGCCCTGACGCGGCGGCGCAGCGCCGGATGCGCGAACCGTCATGCACCGGATTTGGCGATAGCGGTCTGAAGCCTTGTCTCAAGCTCGGCGGGGGAGACGCTTTCGCCCTTGTCGGCTTCCGCAATGGCTTTGGCCAGCGCGGCACGCTGCTCAGCCGACATACGGTCGTAGAAAGAGCGTGAGGGCATCTTATGCCGCCGACTTGAGCTTCTGCAGGCAGGCCAGCTCGACGCAGGCGCAGAACACCGCCATCGCATGCTCGATCTCTTCGAGCGGCGGCATGGTCGGCGCGATGCGCAGCGTGCTGTCGCGCGGGTCGCGGCCGTAGGGGTAGAGCGCCCCCGCCTCCGTCAGCTTGACGCCGGCCTCGCCGGCGAGCCGGACCACCTCCGCGGCGCAGCCGGGCATGACGTCGACCCCGACGAAATAGCCGCCGGTGGGCTTCGACCAGGTGGCGAGGCCCTTGCCGCCCAGATGATGCTCCAGCGCCGCGTCGACGGCCGCGAACTTGGGCGCGATCAGCACGGCATGGCGCTCCATATGCGCCAGCATGCCGTCGAGATCGCCGAAGAAGCGCACATGGCGGAGCTGGTTGATCTTCTCAGGGCCCACGGTGGACCCGAAGATCTTGTCGTAGGCGTCCGCGATGTTGGCCCGCGACGCGGCCATCGCCGCCACGCCGCCCGCCGCATAGGTGATCTTCGAGGTGGAGCCGAATATCAGCGGCCGGTTCTCCGTGCCGGCGGCCTTGCAGGCCTCCAGGATGTTCTTCAGCGGCGCCGGGCCGGCCCCGTGATGGTGATAGGCGTAGGCGTTGTCCCAGAAGATCCGGAAGTCCGGCGCCGCCGTCCGCATCGCGGCCAGCCGGTCGACCGCCGCGTCCGCATAGGTGATGCCGGAGGGGTTGGAATATTTGGGCACGCAGATGAGGCCCTTGACCGCCGCGTCGTCGGCCACCAGCGCCTCGACCCGGTCCATGTCCGGGCCGGTCTCGGTCAGCTCCACCGGGATCATCTCCAGCCCGAGCTGCTCGCACATCCTGAAATGCCGGTCGTAGCCCGGAACCGTGCACAGCATCTTGACGCCGGCCTGGTCCCGCCACGGGCCGTCGCCGTCCGCCAGGCCGAAGAAGACCGCCCGCGCCAGGGCGTCGTACATCATGGCGATGGCCGAGTTGCCGCCGACGACGACCTCGTCGGACGCGGCCTCCAGATAGGCGGCGAAGAAGCGCCGCGCCTCCGGGATGCCGTTCCAGATGCCGTAGTTGCGATAGTCGGTGCCGTCCTCGCCGATGCAGTCGCCGGGGCCGACCGCGGTCAGCATCGGGTCGCTCAGGTCGAGCTGCTCCGGCGCCGGCTTGCCGCGCGTCATGTCGATCTGGATGTTGCGGCGCCTGAGGTCGGCGTAGCGGTCCGCGGCGTCGCGCTCGATCTGCGCCAGCGCCGGCGCGTCAATCGTCTTGAGATCCATGGCCCCATACGCGCAGGCCCGTTGCGGCAGGGCCGCCGGTCCGTCGCTCCACTTGGTCGTTTCCCACGGGCCCTGCCCTAACGCCGCCGGGTGCCTGTGACAAACGAAATTTCGTTATCGTTCGGATAAGGAGCGCTGAACCGACGGGGCCGGACCTCAGGCGTCGCCGTCCAGGCAAAGCTCCATATAGAGCGCGCCCGGGATCGGGTTCACGCAATAGGGCGGGATCTCCCGGAAACCCAGGTCACGATAGAGCGCGATCGCCATGTCGTGATGCTTGGCGATGGTGTCGAGGCGCATGGCGCGATAGCCGAGCCGGCGGCCCTCGGCGATGATCGCCTGCGTGAGCGCGCGCCCCAGACCGGTACCGCGGGCGGCGGGCCGAAGATAGAGCCGCTTCATCTCGCAGACGCCGCTGCCCAAATCGCGCAGACCCACTGCGCCGACAGGCGCATCGTCCAGTTTCGCCAAGAGCAGAGTGCCCGAAGGTCCCGCGTAGCCCCCCGGAAAGGCCGCCATCTCGCCCTCGAAGTCCTGGAAGCACAGATCGAAGTCCATGGACTCCGCATATTCGCGGAAGAGCGCCTTGGCGGCGGCGATGTCCGTTGGGGTCTCGGCCGCCTGGATGGAAGTGTTCGCCGTCATGTCCGCCGGTCGCTGATCCAACAAGACCGGCTCCAGGCTAAAGCATGTCTCCCGAAAGTGGATACCGGTTTCGGGACAAAAGACATGCTTCACCAAAGAGCGAGAGCAATGGCGCGAATCAGAATGATCGCGACAGGCTCTAGCGCTCCGATCCGCGGCGATGCAACGATTCGTCGGCCCTGCGGGCTCAGAGCTTCGGCATGCGCTCTTTGGGCAAATCCCAGAACCCGCGCTCGGCTTCTCTCATCGCGTCGGCCCGGCTGATGCCGATATCCTTCAGCTGGCGCGCATCCATCCGCCTGAGCTGCCGGCGCTCGCCGGCCACGTCCA
>JAKSBI010000191.1 GCA_022361215.1 Hyphomicrobiales bacterium
GCCGGCGAGGCCATCAACCCGGACGGCATCGCCAACCAGATCGAGGGCGGCATCGTGCAGGCGGCGAGCTGGACCTTGAAAGAGGCGCTGCGCTTCGAGGGCGACGCGGTCGTGACGCGAGACTGGGAGAGCTATCCGATCCTGCACTTCTCGGAGGCACCGGAGATCGCCGTCGAGGTCATCGACCGCCCGGAAGACCCCGCCCTCGGCGTCGGCGAGGCCTCCCTCGGGCCGACCACGGCCGCCATCGGCAACGCCGTTTTCCACGGCCTCGGCGTGCGCGTCCGCGACCTGCCGATCACCCGCGACGCCATCGCCGCGGCCATCGGCTGAGGCAGCCCTTACTGCGAGAACGAAGAGAACCGGGATGCGCGCTCAGGACGCCGCGCGGACGTTCACCAGCCGGCGCTCCCAGGCCAGCGCCTGGGCGACGATGGTGTCGAGATCGTCGAGCGTGGGCGCCCAGTTGAGCGCCTCGCGAATCCGCGCGGCGGCGGCAACCAGCTCCGCCGGGTCGCCGGGACGCCGGTCGGCCAGCCGCACCTCGAAATCGCCGCGGGCGGCGCGCTTCACCGCGTCGATCACCTCCAGCACCGAATAGCCACGACCATAGCCGCAGTTGAGCACCAGCGATCCGCGCCCGCCGCGCAGATGCGCCAGCGCCGCCGAATGCGCCCGGGCGAGATCGGTGACGTGGATGTAGTCGCGGATGCAGGTGCCGTCGGGCGTCGGATAGTCGGTGCCGAAGACCTCGAGCCGGGGCCGCTGGCCGAGGGCCGCCTGGCTCGCGACCTTGATCAGATGCGTGGCCTCCGGCGTCGACTGGCCGCTGCGCCCGGCCGGATCGGCGCCCGCCACGTTGAAGTAGCGCAGCGCCACATAGTCCAGATCGTGCGCCTGGCCCGTATCGCGCAGCATCAGCTCGGTCATCATCTTGGAGCTGCCATAGGGCGAGATCGGCGCCAGCGGCGCCTCCTCGGCCACCGGGTTCTCGTCCGGCATGCCGTAGACCGCGGCTGTGGAGGAGAAGATGAAACGCTTGACACCGCCACGGACCGCGCATTCGATGAGCGCCCGCGTCTTCACCGTGTTGTTCAGATAGTAGCCGAGAGGATCCTTGATCGACTCGGGCACCACGATCGATCCGGCGAAGTGGACGATTGCTTCCACGTCTCGGGCGCGAAGGAGGTCCGCAACCACGTCCGCGTCCCCGACATCCCCCACCACAAGCGTGGCCTCGTCCGGTACGGCCCAGCGAAACCCGGTCGAGAGATTGTCGAGAACGACGACCTCCTCGCCGGCATCCAGGAGCTCGAGGACCATATGGCTGCCGATATAGCCGGCGCCGCCCGTTACCAAGACGCTCATAAATGACCCCCCATCGGTACGATAAGCTTTTCGAAACGGCGAAATGGTACGAAAAACTCCTTTAGGGACCGTAACTTCGGGATTTGGGGCCTTCCGCCGCCGGGATCGGCGGGGAGTGGCGCCCACCCCTGCCAAAGAGACCACGACCTGATGCCCGCACCGATCCGAAAGGCCGTCTTCCCGGTCGCCGGCCTCGGCACCCGTTTCCTGCCGGCCACCAAGGCGATGCCCAAGGAGATGCTGACCGTGGTGGACCGGCCCGTGATCCAGCACGTGGTCGACGAGGCCAGCAGCGCCGGCATCGAGCATTTCATCTTCGTCACCGGCCGCAACAAGGGCGTGATCGAGGACCATTTCGACAAGCAGGTGGAGCTCGAGGCGGTCCTGAGGGAGCGCGGCAAGACCGCGGAGCTCGAAGCCCTGGCGCGCGACCTGCCGGGTCCGGGCCAGACCAGCTTCACCCGCCAGCAGGCCCCGCTCGGCCTCGGCCACGCGGTCTGGTGCGCCCGCGACCTGGTCGGCAACGAGCCCTTCGCGCTGCTGCTGCCGGACGTGCTGGTGCAGACCGAGGGAAAGAGCTGCCTGGCGCAGATGCTGGAGCTCTACGCCAAGACCGGCGGCAACGTGATCGCCGTCGAGGAGACCGATCCGGAGGAGCTGCACAACTACGGCGTGGTCAGCGTCGGCCCCGGCGCGGGCGCGGCCTTCCCGGTCACCGGCATGGTGGAGAAGCCCGCGCCCGGCACCGCGCCCTCGAACCTGACCATCATGGGCCGCTACATCCTGCAGCCCGAGATCTTCGACATCCTCGCCGGCCAGACCCGCGGCGCCGGCGACGAGATCCAGATCACCGACGCCATGCTGGCGCTGCTCGCCAAGCAGCCCTTCCACGCATTCAAGTACGCCGGTCGAAGCTTCGATTGCGGCTCCAAGGTCGGCTTCCTCACCGCCAACGTCGCCTTCGCCCTCAAGCGCGAGGAGATCCGCGTGGCCTTCTACGACGAGCTGAAGAAGCTGATCTAGCGAACACCGTCAGCGCCGCACGCGGAGGCCGACCAGCACCTCGTTCTCGGTGTAGTCGTCGCCGTTGCCGGTGCGGTCGAAGTCCGTATAGGCGTAGGTGGCGGCCAGGGCCAGCACCCGGTTCAGGAGATACTCCGCGCTCACCGTGGCGGTCAGCTCGTGCTCCTCGATATCGGCGCCGCCGAAGTCGTCGATCTCGTAGCCGAGCGAGGCGCCCAGGATGACATTGCGCCGGAGCGCGTGCTCGACGGCGACCTCGACGGTCTGGTTGAGCGAGCCCACGGAGTCGGCGACGATGGTGGTGTCCACCTCCGACTGCGCCGTGAAGCGCAGCGTGGTCAGCCCGCTGGCACGCCAAGTCAGGTTGCCGTTCAGGATCAGTCCGTCGATCTCCTGCAGCGAGGCGGCATCGGGCGTCTGCTTGGCATAGCCGACGCCGATCTCGCCGGTGATCTTGCCGCCGATCTCCAGCGCCGCGCCGGCCAGCACCTCGTAGCCTTCGGAATCGCGGCTGACGCCCCCCGCGGGCACCGGGTTGGTGAGCTCGATCTCGTTGACGCTGCCCTCCACGAAAACGCCGACGCCCGGCTTGAACTCGCGGGCGATGCGCGCGGTCAGCTCGCGCTCGGTGTTGGCGCGCTGGGCGTTGTCGAAGGTGCCGCCGCCCGCGAGCGCCACGTCCTCGAACTCCTCC
>JAKSBI010000637.1 GCA_022361215.1 Hyphomicrobiales bacterium
ATAGCTGTCCGGTTAAGCGTGTTAAGTGATTGAAATGCCTCAACTTGTTAGTCCCGTGTCCAGAGCGCCAGAAATCCAAGATTTCTAAGCTTTATCAACCGGTTATCGAATTTCTGAATTTCTAAACCGGACAGCTATGGGTCAAGCCTGGCAATGACGACGGTTAGATGCGGGCTGCGCTCGAATCCCGGACACCTTGCGCGTCCGCGGGAATGACGGGAGAGGGGCGGATGAGGCCCTTCAAACAGCAACGACCCTGGCCTCCGCGCCCGCCGGCACCCGAAAAAATGCCCTTCGGCGGTACCGAAGGGCAGTAGGGGAAGGATAAGGGGGATCGGACAAACCCCCTGTCCTCAACCGGCAGGCTGGCGGTCTTCCAGCCCTTGCTGAGGCCAGGCTCCGCTCGGGGCGGGCGTCGGCGGCACAGAGCCGACATGCTCGGCGCGCTCGAGCAGATCCGGCCGAATCACCGAAAGATCGAGACCGGCCTGCGCGGTTGACTCGAGAATCTCGTGGACGGGCATCGCGCGGGTCTGCGCCAGAGCCCAGAGGATGGCGCTGCGGGTCCCTGTCTTGCAGTGGGCGAGGACGGGGCCGGGAAGCGTCGCCAGAAGCCGCTCGAACGCCTCTACCGTCTCCGCGTCGGTCAGATCCAGGCCGTTCACCGGCAGATGCGCATAGGCCAGTCCATGGCGCGCGGCGACACGAGCCGCCTCCGACGCCGGCAGATAGGCCTCGTCGCCTTCGCCGTCCGGCCGGTTGTTGATCACCGACCGGAAGCCGAGAGCCTTCAAGGCCGCGAAGTCCGCTGCGCCGAGCTGGTCGGCGACGGCCATGGTCTCGGACAATCGCAGGATCTGGGTCATGGGGTGCATCCGTTCGCCACGAAACGGCACTCTCCTCGCTACTCCTATGTGGCAAGGCTGGCGCAGCGTGGCAAGCGAAATTGGTTGAGTCTTTAGAAAAAAAATCTAAAATAGCGCATCAGAGAGCGCTAATAGAAAAATTTGTTTCTGATTTGTGTGCGCTCGGAAACAGGTTTCCCAGGAGTTCCGGTCATGTTGGACAAGATGGATCGCAGGATCCTCGATATCTTGCAAAAGGATTGCACCATGCCCGTGGCGGAGATCGGGCGCATGGTGGGCCTGTCGACCACGCCCTGCTGGCGGCGCATTCAAAAGCTGGAGGAGGCAGGCGTCATTTCCCGGCGCGTGGCGCTGCTCGACCCGAAGAAGGTCAATGCGGGCGTGACGGTGTTCGTGGCCATCTCGACAAGCCACCACACCCAGGACTGGCTCGACAAGTTCCACGCCGCCATCCAGGAGTTCCCGGAGGTGGTCGAGTTCTACCGCATGAGCGGGCAGGTCGACTATCTCCTGCGCGTGGTGGTGCCCGACATCGAGAGCTACGACGCCTTCTACAAGCGGCTGATCGCCCGCATCGAGCTGAGCGATGTCAGCTCCAGCTTCGCCATGGAGCAGATCAAGTTCACCACCGAGCTGCCGCTGGACTATGCGGCCGCGGAGAAGGCCTCCGCGGCATAGCGCCCGGATAGGGACACGGCCTTTTGAACGTCGGCGCGCTTGTCTGGCAGTATCGTGGCCCCACATGCGCTTCGAGCCCGGGCGGTGGCGCAGCATCGCCCGGCGGCTCGCGCTGGCGATGGCTCTTGAAGGATCCTGGACATGCGTATTGGCGTGGCTGTTCTGCTTGCTGCGGTGGTCGGGACGCTGGTGAACGCGCTCGCCGCCGCCCTGGTCGTCTCGCCCGACAAGATCGCGCTCGCCTTGGTGCCAGGACGGTATCTGGTCGCCATCGGCCTGTGCGCCCTCCTGCCGGTGCTCGCCGCCATCGCCAGCGGCTGGCGCTTCGCGCTGCTGGGCGCCGCGGTCCTGACCCTCGGCGCGTCGCTGCTG
>JAKSBI010000217.1 GCA_022361215.1 Hyphomicrobiales bacterium
CTGCGCGATCAGCGCGGAGGCGGCCGACAGGATCTCCGGGGTCGAGCGATAGTTCTGCTCCAGCCGGACGATCCTGGCGCCCGGGAAATCGCTCTCGAAGCGCAGGATGTTGCCGACCTCCGCGCCGCGCCAACCATAGATCGACTGGTCGTCGTCACCGACGCAGCAGATGTTGTGATGGCCTTGGGCCAGCAGGCGCAGCCAGAGATATTGCGCCACGTTGGTGTCCTGGTACTCGTCGACCAGTATGTAGCGGAAGCGCCGGTGGTAGTCGGCCAGCACCTCCGGCTCGTTCTGAAAGAGCGTCAGGTTGTGCAGCAGCAGATCGCCGAAGTCGCAGGCGTTCAGCGTCTGCAGGCGTTCCTGGTAGGCCTTGTAGAGCTCGGCGCCGCGGCCGTTGGCGAAGGCTTCGGCATCGTGCGGCGACACCTTGTCGGGCGTCAGGCCCTTGTCCTTCCAGCGGTCGATGACCGCGGCCAGCATCCGCGGCGGCCAGCGCTTCTGGTCGATATCGGCCGCTTCCAGCAACTGCTTGATCAGGCGCTGCTGGTCGTCCGGGTCGAGGATCGTGAAGTTGGACTTCAGACCGACCAGCTCGGCATGCCGCCGCAACACCCGCACCCCGATCGAATGGAAGGTACCGAGCCAGATGCCCTCGACGGCGCGGCCAACCAGGGCGGCCACCCGTTCCTGCATCTCCCGCGCCGCCTTGTTGGTGAAGGTTACGGCCAGGATCTGGCTGGGCCAGGCGCGGCGCAAGTGCAGGATGTGGGCGAGCCGCGTCGTCAGCACCCGGGTCTTGCCGGTGCCGGCGCCCGCCAGCACCAGAACCGGGCCGTCGACGGCCTCCACGGCGGCGCGCTGCTCGTCGTTCAGCGCGGTGACATAGGGCGCCGGCGCCAGCGCGACATCCTGCGATGCCGGCGCGGCCGGTTCCTCGACATTGCCAAGATCGAACGGGTCGGACATGACTAAGACGCTATATAGCACGGCCGGCGCGGCGTGCGACGTTCGGTTTTCGTTCAATCCGCTCGCTGGCCCATCAGGCGCGTTTCGCAGGCCCGAAATTCGCGTTTGATCCAGTCGGCCACCTGCCGGACCCAGGGCAAACGCGCCAGATCTCGGTGCACGATCAACCAGTAGTCGGCGAGCAGATCGTCGATTGGTGCGCTCACCCGGACCATCCGGCGATCCGCATCGCCGAAATAGCAGGGCAGGATGCCGAGACCGCCACCCGCCGCGACGGCGTCGCGAATCAGGTTGGTTTGCGACAGCCGCACGGCGACAGGTCTGCCGCCGAGGCGCTCGGCCAGCCAGCGTTCCGAATAGTAGTGGGCCTGCGCTTCGCTGAACGCGATCCAGTCGCAGGCATCGTATCGTGCCTCGCTCGTCGCCGCCGGGTGCTGCTCGACGTAGTCGCGCGCGCCATAGACGGCGCTTGCCATGTAGCCGATCTTCGCGGTGACGAAATCGCCCGTAACCGGCAAGCCGTGGCGCACGGCGATATCGGCGTCATAGCGCGCGAGGCTGCTGGTGCGTTCGGAGACCGTGATCTCCACGTCGATGCCCGGCAGGTCCCGGCGCAGATCGGCGAGCCGATCGGCCATGAAGAGCGACGTCCATTCGCTGACCGACAGCCGGACGCTGCCCGTCGCCTCGTCGGCCAAGCCGTGACGCTTGCGGTTCAGGTCGCCCGCGGCTGTCGCCATCGCCTCCGCCGCCGGTAGCAGTTCGGCACCAGCGCTGGTCAACCGGTGGCCGTCGCGCCGGCGCTCGAAGAGCGGCAGCCCGAGAGAGGCTTCCAGGGCCTGCAGGCGTCGGCCGACGGTCGGCTGACTGACGCCAAGCTCGCGCGCCGCCGA
>JAKSBI010000620.1 GCA_022361215.1 Hyphomicrobiales bacterium
CACTCCGAGCAGGCCATCGCCTACGGGACCCAAATGGTCGGGGGCGTGACCCCCGGCAAGGGCGGCACCGAGCATCTGGGCCTGCCGGTCTTCGATACCGTGTATCAGGCGGTGGGCGAGATCGGCGCCAACGCCACGGTCATCTACGTGCCGCCGCATTTCGCGGCCGACGCCATCCTGGAGGCGATCGACGCGGAGATCCCGCTCGCGGTCTGCATCACCGAGGGCATCCCGGTGCTCGACATGGTCAAGGTGAAGCGCGCGCTGCAGGGCTCGTCGACCCGGTTGATCGGCCCCAACTGCCCCGGCATCATCACGCCCGACCAGTGCAAGATCGGCATCATGCCGGGCCACATCCACAAAGCGGGCTCGGTCGGCATCGTCTCGCGCTCGGGCACGCTGACCTACGAGGCGGTGGCCCAGACCACGGCGGCGGATCTCGGCCAGTCGACCTGCATCGGCATCGGCGGCGACCCGGTCAACGGCACCAACTTCATCGACTGCCTGGAGCTGTTCCTGGGCGACGACGCCACCCAGTCGATCATCATGATCGGCGAGATCGGCGGCTCGGCGGAGGAGGAGGCGGCCGACTTCATCAAGCAGTCGTCGGTCAAGAAACCGGTGGTCGGCTTCATCGCCGGCGTCACGGCCCCGCCCGGGCGGCGCATGGGCCATGCAGGCGCCATCATCGCCGGCGGCAAGGGCGGCGCCGAGGACAAGATGGAGGCCATGCGCCAGGCGGGCATCGCCGTCGCCGATTCGCCGGCGGCGCTTGGCACCACATTGCTTAACGTTTTGAATGGATAGTGGCGCCGGCATCCGGCAGGATGCGAGTTGTGGAATATCATTTCAGAGGGCTGAGACCGCGGTCATGAGCCGATGACCTAAGCCCCGAGAAGGTGGACCCATGTCACGGCAGGACTTGAATGCGGCCTTCGCCCGCACGTCGTTCCTTCAAGGCGCGAATGCGGGCTATATCGAAGACCTTTATGCGCGTTTCCAGGAGAATCCGGGCTCCGTCGAGGCGGAGTGGCAGGAGTTCTTCGCCGAGTTGCAGGATCTCAAGGAGGATGTGCTCGCCGAGGCGCGCGGCCCCTCCTGGAAGAGCTCCGACTGGCCGGTGCCGGAGAACGGCGAGCTGGTCAGCGCCCTCGACAGCGACTGGACGCCGGTCGAGCGGAGGATCGAGACGCAGATCCGCGGCCGGGCCCAGGTCATGGGCGCGGATATCGGCGACGGCGTGGCGCTGTCCGCGACCCGCGATTCCGTACGCGCCCTCATGCTGATCCGCTCCTACCGGGTGCGCGGCCATCTGGCGGCCAATCTGGACCCGCTCGGCCTGGAGCTCCCCGGCACCCACTCGGAGCTGGACCCGGCCGACTACGGCTTCACCCACCGCGACCTCGACCGCAAGATCTACCTCGACAACGTGCTCGGGCTGGAGTTCGCCACGGTGCGCGAGATCATGCAGATCCTGAACCGCACCTACTGCTCCACCATCGGCGTCGAGTTCATGCACATCTCCGAGCCGGACCAGAAGGCCTGGATCCAGATGCGCATCGAGGGCAAGGACAAGGAGGTCAGCTTCACGCCCGAGGGCAAGAAGGCGATCCTCAACAAGCTGATCCAGGCGGAGGGCTTCGAGAAGTTCCTCGACGTCAAATACACCGGCACCAAGCGCTTCGGCGTCGAGGGCGCCGAGGCGGCGGTGCCTGCGCTGGAGCAGATCATCAAGCGCGGCGGTGCGCTGGGCGTCGAGCAGATCGTCATCGGCATGCCGCATCGCGGCCGGCTCAACGTGCTCGCCAACGTCATGGGCAAGCCCTATCGCGCCATCTTCAACGAGTTCCACGGCGGCTCGTCCAAGCCGGACGACGTCGAGGGCTCGGGCGACGTGAAGTATCATCTGGGCGCCTCCTCCGACCGCGAGTTCGACGGCAACGCCGTGCACCTGTCGTTGACCGCCAACCCGTCGCATCTGGAGATCGTCGATCCCGTAGTGCTCGGCAAGGTGCGCGCCAAGCAGGACCAGATGGGCGACAAGACGCGCAAGAAGGTCATGCCGCTGCTGCTGCACGGCGACGCCGCCTTCGCCGGCCAGGGCGTGGTGGCCGAGTGCTTCGGCCTCTCCGGGCTGGTGGGGCACCGCACCGGCGGCTCCATCCATTTCATCGTCAACAACCAGATCGGCTTTACGACCTCGCCGCACTACTCGCGCTCGTCGCCCTATCCGTCGGACGTGGCGCGCATGATCGAGGCGCCGATCTTCCACGTGAACGGCGACGATCCGGAGGCCGTCACCCATGTGGCCAAGGTCGCCACCGAGTTCCGCCAGCAGTTCAACAAGCCGGTGGTGATCGACATGTTCTGCTACCGGCGCCACGGCCACAACGAGGGCGACGAGCCGGCCTTCACCCAGCCGCGCATGTACAGCCACATCCGCAGCCACCCGACCGTGGTCGACGTCTATGGCGAGCGCCTGGTGCATGAGGGCCTGGTCACGGGCGCCGAGGTCGAGCAGATGAAGAGCGACTTCCGCGCGCATCTGGAGGCCGAGTTCGCTTCCGCCGATTCCTACAAGCCCAACAAGGCGGACTGGCTCGACGGCAAATGGTCGGGCATCGGCTTCGCCGAGGAGGGCGCGCGGCGCGGCGACACCGGCGTCGAGATCGAGCGGCTGAAGGAGATCGGCCTCTGTCTCACCAAGGTGCCCGAGGGCTTCAACGTGCACCGTACGGTGAACCGGCTGCTCGACAACCGCCGCAAGATGATCGAGGCGGGCACGGCGATCGACTGGGCCATGGCCGAGGCGCTGGCCTTCGGGACGCTGATGCGCGAGGGCTTTCCCGTCCGGCTTTCCGGCCAGGACTCCGAGCGCGGCACCTTCTCGCAGCGCCATTCCGTGATCGTGGACCAGGAAACGGAAGAGAGGTTCTCGGCCCTGAAGCACCTGGCGCCGGACCAGGCCGGGTTCGAGGTCATCAACTCCATGCTGTCGGAGGAAGCGGTGCTCGGCTTCGAGTACGGCTACAGCGTCGCCGAGCCGAACACGCTCACCATGTGGGAGGCGCAGTTCGGCGACTTCGCCAACGGCGCCCAGGTGGTGTTCGACCAGTTCATCTCCTCGGGCGAGCGCAAGTGGCTGCGCATGTGCGGGCTGGTCTGCCTGCTGCCCCACGGCTACGAGGGCCAGGGGCCGGAGCACTCCTCGGCCCGGCTGGAGCGCTGGCTGCAGCTCTGCGCCGAGGACAACTGGCAGGTGGCGAACTGCACCACGCCGGCCAACTATTTCCATATCCTGCGCCGGCAGCTGCACCGCAAGTTCCGCAAGCCGCTGGTGCTGATGACGCCGAAGTCGCTGTTGCGGCACAAGCGCGTCACCTCGACGCTGGAGATGATGGGGCCTGAGTCGTCCTTCCATCGCGTGCTCTGGGACGACGCGGAGTGCCGGCCGGACGAGGCGGTCAAGCTGGTCGAGGACGGCAAGATCAAGCGCGTCGTGATGTGCAGCGGCAAGGTCTATTACGACCTGCATGCGGAGCGCGAGAAGCGCGGCATCGACGACGTCTATCTGATGCGGGTCGAGCAGCTCTATCCGTTCCCGGCCCGGGCGCTGATTCAGGAGCTGGAGCGCTTCTCCGGGGCCGACATGGTCTGGTGCCAGGAGGAGCCCAAGAACATGGGCGCGTGGAGCTTCATCGAGCCGAACATCGAGTGGGTGCTCGATCACATCGATGCGGAGCACAAGCGCGCGCGCTATGTGGGCCGGCCCGCGACGGCCTCCACGGCGACGGGCCTGGCGAGCAAGCACATGGCCGAGCTGGAGGCTTTCCTCGACGAGGCGCTGACAGTGTGACGCAAGGTTATGTGTCCATAACCTTAGAGGGCGGCCGCGCGGCGCGGCCGCGGATGTAAAGAGGGCAGAGGCTATGGCGACCGAGATTCGCGTGCCCACGCTGGGCGAGTCGGTGACCGAAGCGACGGTCGGTCAATGGTTCAAGAAATCGGGCGACGCGGTCGCCGTGGACGAGCCGCTGGTCGAGCTCGAGACCGACAAGGTGACGATCGAGGTGCCCGCGCCTTCGGCCGGGGTGCTCTCCGAGATCGTGGTCAACGAAGGCGACACGGTCGAGGTCGGCGCCCTGCTGGCCTCCATCGAGGCGGGCGAGGGCGCGGCCGCGCCCGCACCGGCCAAGGCTGCAGCGCCCGCCGCCGAACCGGCGGCTGCGCCTGCGCCCGCGCCGGCAGCGGCTGCCGCGGCGGACTCGCCGCTCTCGCCGGCGGTGCGCAAGCTGCTGGACGAGAGCGACGTGGACCCGGCGACGGTCCAGGGCACGGGCAAGGGCGGGCGTATTCTGAAAGAAGACGTGCTGTCGGTCATCGAGGGCGGCGCTGCGGCGCGGCCGGCGGCCGCACCGGCCGTCGCGCCGGCACCGGCCCCGACGCCGATCTCGCATGTGCGCGCGCCGGTGGTGGCGGACGACGAGGCCCGCGAGGAGCGGGTGCGCATGACCAAGCTGCGCCAGACCATCGCCCGGCGGCTCAAGGACGCGCAGAACACCGCAGCCATGCTCACCACCTTCAACGAGGTGGACATGAGCGCCGTCATGGATCTCAGGAAACAGTACAAGGAGGTCTTCGAGAAGCGCCACGGGGTCCGGCTCGGCTTCATGGGCTTCTTCGTCAAGGCCTGCATCCAGGCGCTCAGGGAGATCCCGGACGTCAACGCGGAGATCGACGGCGCCGACCTGATCTACAAGGACTACTATCACGTCGGCATCGCCGTCGGCACGGATCGGGGCCTGGTGGTGCCGGTGGTGCGCGACGCGGACCGGATGGGCCTGGCCGATATCGAGAAGACCATCACCGATTTCGGCCAGCGCGCCCGCGACGGCAAGCTCTCCATCGAGGAGATGCAGGGCGGCACCTTCACCATCACCAATGGCGGCGTCTACGGCTCGCTGATGTCGACGCCGATCCTGAACGCGCCCCAGTCGGGCATTCTGGGCATGCACAAGATCCAGGAGCGGCCCATGGCCGTCGATGGCGAGATCAAGCTCCGCCCGATGATGTACCTGGCGCTCTCCTACGACCACCGGGTGGTGGACGGCAAGGGTGCCGTGACCTTCCTCGTCCGCGTCAAGGAATCCCTGGAGGACCCGCAGCGTCTGATGCTGGACCTGTGATCCGGCGCCGCAACCGGGACCGCTAAGCTGAGAGAAAGGGACTTGGGATGAGCCAGTACGACCTGGTTGTGATCGGCACCGGCCCCGGCGGCTATGTCTGCGCCATTCGCGCGGCCCAGCTCGGTATGAGGGTCGCGGTGGTGGAGAAGCGCGCCGCCCATGGCGGCACCTGCCTGAATGTGGGCTGCATCCCGTCGAAGGCCCTGCTGCACGCCTCCGAGCTTTACGAGGAGGCCGGCCACGGCTTCGCCGGGATGGGCATCAAGGTGAAGCCGCAGCTCGACCTGAAGACCATGATGGCCTTCAAGGACGAGGGCGTGAACGGCAACACCCAGGGCGTCGCGTTCCTCCTGAAGAAGAACGAGATCGACGCCGTCCACGGGCTCGGCCGCATTACGGCGCCGGGCAAGGTCGAGGTGACGCCCGAGACGGGCGATGCCCAGACGCTGGAGGCCAAGACCGTCGTCATCGCCACCGGCTCCGACGTGGCGCAGATCCCGGGCATCGAGATCGACGAGAAGAAGGTGATCTCCTCCACCGGCGGGCTGGAGCTCGGCTCGGTGCCGAAGAAGATGGTGGTGGTGGGCGGCGGCTATATCGGGCTGGAGCTGGGCTCGGTCTGGCGGCGCCTCGGCTCCGAGGTCCTGGTGGTCGAGTTCCTCGACCGCATCACCCCCGGCATGGACGCGGAGGTCTCGAAGACCTTCCAGCGCATCCTCAAGAAGCAGGGCATGGCCTTCAAGCTCGGCCACAAGGTCACCGGCGTCGAGACCAAGGGCAAGGGCTGCAAGGTGACCATCGAGCCGGCCAAGGGCGGCGAGCCCGAGACCGTCGACTGCGACGTGGTGCTCGTCTCCATCGGGCGCGTGCCCTACACCCAAGGGCTCGGCCTGGAGGATGTGGGCGTGAAGCTCGACAACCGCGGCCGGGTTATCACCGACGCCCACTTCAAGACCAATGTGGACGGCATCTACGCCATCGGCGACGTCATCGCCGGCCCCATGCTGGCCCACAAGGCCGAGGACGAGGGCGTCGCGGTGGCCGAGATCCTGGCCGGCCAGTCGGGCCACGTGAACTACGACGTGATCCCGGGCGTGGTCTACACCTATCCGGAGGTCGCCGCCGTCGGCAAGACCGAGGAGGAGCTGAAGGAGGCCGGCGTCGCGTACAATGTGGGCAAGTTCCCCTTCACGGCCAACGGCCGGGCCAAGGTCAACCGCACCACGGACGGCTTCGTGAAGATCCTGGCCGACAAGACGACCGACCGCGTGCTCGGCGTGCACATCATC
The DNA here is from genome assembly GCA_022361215.1 of Hyphomicrobiales bacterium. Lineage (GTDB taxonomy): Bacteria > Pseudomonadota > Alphaproteobacteria > Rhizobiales > Methyloligellaceae > JAKSBI01. The sequence continues at coordinate 6,476 of JAKSBI010000620.1, forward strand.
GGCGCCGACGCCGGCAACATGATCGCCGAGGCGGCCATCGCCATGGAGTTCGGCAGCTCGGCCGAGGACATCGCCCGCACCTGCCACGCCCACCCGACGCTGCCCGAGGCGGTCAAGGAGGCGGCGCTGGCGGTGGATGGGCGGGCGCTGCATATGTAGCGCCTCGGCTTCGCAAAGGCGTCATTCCCGAATCCGCGCCGTTGCTACGCGGATCGACAGACAATTCC
>JAKSBI010000226.1 GCA_022361215.1 Hyphomicrobiales bacterium
CTCGGCGACGTCATCGTCGAGAGGGCCGACGAGGGCGGCCTCGCCTTCCGCGCCAAGGTCATGAACGGCACCGACGGCCACAACGTTCCGACCGGCTTCACCGGCGAGCGGCTGGTCTGGCTCGACGTGACGGTGAAGGACCGCGACGGCACGGTGGTGTTCCGCTCCGGCGACCGCGACCCGAACGGCGATGTCAGGGACGGGCACTCGTCCTACGTGCACGCGGGCAAGGTCAAGCTCGACCCCTATCTCTTCAGCCTGCAGTCGATCTTCGTGACCCAGAACGGCCGCGGCGGCGAGATCGAGCACGTCATCCCGATCCCGTTCCCGACCTTCGCCCTGCCGCGGGTCCTGCCGTCGACCACCTCGCTGGTGTTCACCGGCGAGCCGGCGACCGAGCGCAACCACAAGAAGGGCATCGAGCCGAACGGTCATCGCTGGGCCAAGTACAAGGTCGAAGGCAGCGCGCTGACGGGCAAGGGTCCCTACAAGGCGACCATCCAGCTCAAGGCGCAGGCCGTGCCCGTGAACCTGATCGTCGGCATCCAGGACGTCGGCTTCGACTTCGACATGACGCCCATGCAGATCGGCAAGGCGCTGATCGCCGGCACCCAGACCCTCTGGGAGAAGTCGCTGACCTTCGACGTGCACGGGGGACGCAAGTCCGCCGGCCGGACCGGTCAGGAGAGGACTGCGCGCCGCTAGCGGCAGCCAACGAGAATGCGCCTGCCGGGCCGCGGCCCGGCAGGCGGGCAGCACCCTGGTGACACGCAGAGGACGTCGAGAAGAAAATGAGACTGTCGCGCCGCCTATTGTCCTGCGTCTGCCTGATTGCCGCTGTGTCACTAGCGTCCTACGCGTGGCTTTCGGCATCGGGTACCGCGGCCTACGACCCGAGCACCGAGCGGAACGTATCCGACCACGTCCGCACCACCGTGCCGAAGCGCACCGCCCCGCGCAGATACGCCAGCCTGACGCCGCAGGGCTCGAACACCACCGCCGTGGTGCCGAGCAGCCCGGCCGCTGCCCAGGCGAGCGAGCCTGAGCCGAAGGCGAAGACGAACGTCTCCGACGCGCCCAAGAAGACGGCGGCCTATGCCGACGAGAACAAGGCGACGGACTCGAACGCCGCCGCTCCGGCCAAGGGCCCCTTCAAGCGCTGGAAGGCCAGGCGGGCCGAGCGCACGGCGGCCAGGCAGGAATCCTCGCGCGCCAAGAGCCCGGCGGCGCCCGCGCAGGCCAAGGCCACCGCGGCCGGCGGGCAGTCGGACCGGAAATGGTACAGCTGGTTCTGGCCGCTCGGCGACAAGGTCGACGTCAAGGCGCTCAAGGACAACTACGTTCCGTTCCAGACCGAGAAGACCGACCCGAATACGGTCGGACAGCTTCCCTCCCGGCCGAAGCTGCTGGTCGAGCGCGGCGACGGGTTCCTGTCCACGGGCAAGCTGCATCCGGGCTTCGAGGTTCCGGTTCTCGGCGCCGTCTGGCAGCCCCGGCTCTGGGCCTACGCCATCAACCGCACCGCCTTCCAGAGCTTCGACTCCGGCCGCGACGACGCGGAGCGCGAGACCGAGATCGCCAACCGGCTGGATCTCTTCATCAACCTGCAGCTCACCGGAACGGAGAAGATCCTGCTCGGGTTCAGGCCCACGGACAACAACCGGCCGAACCGGTTCACGCGCTACACCTTCGACGGCGCCGAGGAAGGCTTCAACGACGAGTTCAGCATCACGCCGGAGACCTTCTTCTTCGAGGGCGACTTCGGCAGCCTGTTCCCGCGCTTCGACCGCAAGGGCGTCAAGCCCATCGATTTCGGCTTCACCATCGGCCGCCAGCCGCTGGTCTTCCAGGAAGGCATCCTGATCAACGACACCATCGACGCGGTCGGCATCATCCGCAACAACATCCCGCTCCCCGGCACGTCCAACTTCCGCGTCTCGGCCATCTATGGCTGGAACCGGACGGACCGGAACGACTTCAACCGCGATCCCGGCGGCGAGGACCTGTTCGGCCTGTTCCTCGCGGCCGACACCCATGTCAGCACCTGGAACTTCGACGCCATCTACATCGACGACAACAATAATGGCGACGGCCTCTATTTCGGCGTCGCCGCCATCCAGCGCCTGAAGGGCTTCGGCGGCATCTCCACCGCCTTCCGGGTGAACACGTCCATCGCGCTCGAGGATGAGATCCCGGGCAACGTGATCGGCACGGGCACGCTGATCACCGCCGAGATCTCGAAGACGCCGAAGGGCTCCGACGACATCGTCTACTTCAACTCGTTCCTCGGCATCGGCAACTTCACGCAAGCCGGGCGCGAGGCCATCGTCGGCGGCCCGCTGGCCAACACGGGCATCCTGTTCGCCTCGCCCAACCTCTCCACCTACGGGGCGGAGCTGGATCCCTTCGTCGGCGACGACGTCATCGGCGGCGCCATCGGCTACCAGGCCTTCTGGGACAACAAGCGCCGCAACCTCATCCTCGAGGCCGCCGGCCGCTACGACCTGAGCGGCAACGGCTTCGACAGCCTGGCGCTGGGCGCGCAGCTCCAGCAGGCCGTGGGACAGCACGTCCAGCTGCAGTTCGAGACCTACTACGCGTTTAACGAGGGCAGGGACAACGGTTTCGGCGCGCGCGCCGAGGTGCAGGTTGTCTACTGAGCGGGTCCCCGCTCGGCGACGACGGTACGCGCGCCGAAACCGTGCCTCGCCATCCAGAGAGGTAGCAGAGAGAGATGCAGTTAACGGACTTGACCGAGATCGCCGGATGGGTGCTGGTCGGCGGCGCCTCGGCGCGAGCCCTCTTCAGCGCCGTCGCCTTCGCGGGCCGGCGCTGGCGGGCGGCGCGGCTCGACAGGGAGTACATCACGCTGTTCGACGAGCTGGCGGACAAGGCCCTGAAGAAGTTCGACGGGGAGCGCCAGCGGCTGCAGCAGGCCTGGAGCGGCAGGAGGAAGTTCCGGATCGTCCAGCGCACCTATGAGAACCAGCGCAAGGACATCTGCTCGTTCTATCTCACGCCCTACGATAACCAGCCGCTCCCGCCGTTCCACCCCGGCCAGTTCCTGACCTTCCATCTGAAGGTCCCCGGCCAGCCGCAGCCGGTGGTGCGCTGCTACTCGCTCTCCGACAGCCCGACGGAGCGGCGCTACTATCGGATCACGGTCAAGAGGCTCTGGGCGCCGGCGAACGCCCCGCAGGGCACGCCGCCGGGCCTAGCCTCGAGCTACGTGCACGACCGCCTGCAGGTGGGCGACGTGGTCGAGGCGCTGGCGCCGTCCGGCGCGTTCTGCCTCGACCTGAAATCGCAGCGCCCGGTGGTCATGGTCGCCGGCGGCGTCGGCCTGACGCCCCTGGTCAGCATGCTGAACGCGCTGGTGGCGACCCGGTCCCGGCGCGAGATCTGGTTCTTCTACGGCGTGCGCAACCGCACCGAGCACGCCATGTACGATCACCTCGACCGGATCCGCCGGGCCTTCCCCAATGTGCGCCTGGTCGTGGCCTACAGCCGGCCGACGCCCACCTGCCGCAAGGGCATCGACTACGACATCGAGGGCCATGTCGGCGTGACTCTGATGAAGCCTTTGCTGGCGGCCAGGAGCTGCGAGTTCTACGTCTGCGGCCCGTCCGCCATGATGGACGGGATCACCAAGGACCTGGCGGCCGCCGGCGTGCCGCCGGAGGACATCAAGCTGGAAGCCTTCGGCGCCGCCGCGGTGAAGGCCACGTCCAAGCGGAGCGCCGCGCCCGCGGCCGATGCCGGCCAGACCTTCCGGGTCGAGTTCGCCCGCTCCGGCCGGGTCGTGCAATGGACCAAGAGCGACGGCACCCTGCTGGAGCTTGCCGAGGCGCATGGCGTCAAGGCCCGCTGCGGCTGTCGCGCCGGCGTCTGCGGCACCTGTCAGGCCGGGCTGCGTCAGGGCGAGGTCGACTACATCCAGCGGCCCGCAAGAGAGCCCGGCGCGGCCCAATGCCTGCCCTGCATCACCCAGCCCAGGAGCGACGTGGTGCTCGACATCTGAGCTCGATTTGCTCGGCAGCGGGGGCGTACGCTGCCGCGCTGCGCAGACCCCGTGGCCAATTGACTGGCCACGGGGTCGATTGCTTGAGAGGGGCGCTTCCAAAGCTCGCGCGATAGGGGTCTGATCCCTATTGTGCTCTCAGGTCGGGATCCAGGAGCGGTTCCGAAAGCTTGGAGTGAGCGGTAGCCCGCCTGGATCCCCTCTCCGTCATTCCTGCGAAAGCACAGTGGTGTCCGGGATTCTGGGAGCGTGTCGGTCTGCATGGCAGCGGCAGCCTTGGTTTCCGACCTGAAATTGAGCGCCCGGACAGCCTTTCGGGTGGTCTACCGCGCCCTCGATTTTCGTCATGCCCGGACCTGATCCGGGCATCTATTCCACTGGCCTCTCGGCAAATTCGAGAGGAAACGGCATGGATTGCCGGGTCAAGCCCGGCAATGACGATGGTTGGGTATGGGCGTCGCTCGAATCCCGGACACCACTGTGCGAAAGCAGGAATCCAATTATAGGCGCCACCGGCAAGAGAGGGATCGGTCGGCGCAGGGACCTCTCGTGGAAATAGGGATCAGACCCCTGTCGTCTACTCCCCCCTTCGCGACGCCTTTTACTCGGCGTCATCCCGGCGCAGGCCCACCCACCCTCAAGCGGCGGTGGCTACTGGGTCACCCAAGCCGGGTGAACGACGGTAGGGGGCGTGTCGCCACTCTGAGAAGCACGACGTAACCGCAGCAACCACAGCCGTTGACCCGGACATGACAGCACCGACAGGGGTCAGACCCCTGTCGCGCTCTCGCGGCGCTCTACTGGTCCGGGATCCTGGTGGACAGGATCGGCGTGGTCACGTCGTTCACGTGGTACTTGTGGCAGAGCAGGCAGTCCTCGCGCGCCGCGTTCTTGTTGTGGCACTTGGCGCATTGCGACTGCTCCACCGGCTTGAAGTTCGACACGAAGACCTTGGGATCGAACCCCTTGTAGGTCGTCTGATAGCCGGGGGCGCCGCTGAGGTCGTGGCAGGTGAGGCAGCCGCGCTCCTTGTCGACGAGGCCGAAATGCGGCTCGTGGGCGAAGGAGGTGAAGCGGCTGGACCGGGTGGCGAGCGACGACGGCGACCACTGCATGATGCGGCCGTAGCGCGCGCCGGCGTCGACGCTATGGCATTTCGTGCACTGGCCCTGGGCGTCCTTCGACGTCAGCATGTCGAACACGGACGAGGCGATGGCCCCGCCCGACCGGCCATAGAGCCGCCCGGTGAAATCGAGCCAGGCGCGCAGGAAGCCGTCGGCGTGGCCGGTCGGCTTGTAGAGAATGGCGAAGTCCTGGCGGTACCAGCCGCCGAGCTCGGCCCAGGATTCCGCGTCGACCGCCTCGGGCGCGCTGGCCTCCGCCGTTTCCGTGCTCTCTGCCGTGTCCGCCGCCTCCGGCGTCTCTTCGGGCTTCTCCTCGTCGGCCTCCGCCGTTTCCGTCTTGTCCTCGGCCGGCGCGCTGTCGGCAGCGGTCTCGGTTTCCTCCTCCTCGGGCTCCGTCTTGGTCTTCAGGTCCTCCGATCCTCTGACGATCTCGCCGAAGATGTTGATCCGAAGCTCGCCCGAGCCGGAGGGCACCACCGTTTCGGCCTGTTGGGACTCGTCCTCGCCGTCCTCTTCCTTGGCCTCGGCGGCCTCGCTCTGGGCCTCCGCGCTGTCCGTTTCGGGCTCGGGGGCGTCGGTCGCCTCCGCGCTGTCCGTCTCGGCTTCCGCCTTGTCCTCCGCCGGGCTCTCGGCCGCTTCCGCGCTCGGCGCCTCGGCCTCCTTGGCGTCCGCCTCGGCTTCGCCCCGGCCCTCGCTCTCGCGCGTCTCGGCGGCCTCGGCCGGGTCGTTGCGGCGTGCCAGCGACACCTCCGCCGCGCTCTCGGCCGGGGCCGGCGGGACCGCTCGCGCCTGCCGGGGCGCCGCGATCTCGCTGGCCAGGTTCGGCAGCCATTCGCGCTGGGCGGCGACCAGCACGTCGCGCGGCATGCTGGCCGTCAGCTTCGCGATCAGGTCGGGCTCGAGCTGCTCGCCGGTGATGGAGCCGAGCCGCTTCATCAGCTCGGGCGCTTTCGCCGTCGAGAGCCCGTGGATCAGCTCCTTGACGCGCCAGACGAAGGCTTCGACCGTGGCGATGTCCGCGTCCGAGGCCTCGGTCAGGTCCAGGAGATCGAGCTCCTCGATGCGGGCCAGGATGCGCTTGCCCTCGTCGTCCCCGCCGATCAGCATCCTCATCAGCGGCGTCACCTCGGCCTCCGAGAGCTCCGGCCACTCGCCGATGGGCACGTTCTTCTCCTTCAGCGTGGCGACGTCGACGCCGGGCAGCGTGAGCAGCGCGATGCCCTTGGGGCCGGTCGCGCGCTCGCTGCCGACGATCTGCTTCAGATGGCAGGACGAGCAGATCTGCGCGAACTTTTTCACGCCCATGTGCCGCCTGTCCTGAACGGAGCTGTGGCAGTCGGCGCAGGCGCCCGGCACCGTCTTCGACTGCGGCTCCTTCTTCAGGGTCTCGGGGAAATGCTCTCCGAAGTGGCTGCGATGGTCGAAGTTGATGCGGGTCCGGCGGCGGAAGGGATAGTTCTCGAACTTGGGATGGTCCTTGTGAAAGCTGGTGAACTGGACCGTGTGGCAGGACTGGCATCGGTCGTTGGCCATGGAGGTCAGGTCGAAGGTCTTGCCCTGATGCTCCTTGTGGCAGGTGGCGCAGAAGACGCCCTTGGCGAGCGCGCCCCGGGCCGGGAAGATGGTGTTGCGGATGCGTGCGGTCGCGGGCGCGGGGCTGGCCGCGGCCACGGCCTGCAGGCGGTCGGTGCTGAGCTCCAGGCTCTCCAGCTCCAGGCCGTGGGCGTTCATCGCCGACTGCCCCATCTTGTGGCAGGTCAGGCAGGCGGCCGTGTCCTCGTCGGGCTTGGCATAGGCCGCGAGCGCGTGCAGCCAGCCGAACTGCCCGTCCGAGATCTTGGCGTGGCAGCCGCTGCACTGGCTGATCGAGCTGTGCGCCGTGGTGATCGGGCCCGGCATCAGGAACTTGGTGTCGGCGGAATAGGTGAGGCCCAGCGCCATTACGCCGATGACGAAGAGGCCGAGCCACGTGGCGAACACCTCCCGCTTGGAGCGCACGGAGCGCACCGGCGAGCAGGGCGGGATCGGGTTGCAGCAGGTGCCGTCCGGCGACGGTCCCTGCTGGCACGGCCCGCCGTTCGAGGCCGGCCGCCGGCAGTGCCAGGTGCCGCCGGAGAGCGCCGGAGCGCACTCGTAGGTGGCCTGGCACCGGCCCCGTTTCGTCGGCCCGACCCGGCAGGCCTTGCCCGCCTGAAGGCGCCCGCAGATCCATTCCCGATCGGGGCTCTCTTGCCCGCCCGTACCGAGCCGCAGTCCACGCAGGAGCTTCATCTAGGGCACTCCGGAGGAGAACGCGATGACGACCACGATGTGCACGACGGAGAGCACCACCAGGCCGTAGGTCGCGGGGATATGCAGGAACAGCCAGGTCTGCAGGAGCCTCATATGGGCGTACTGAAAGTCCAGGTCGTCCTTGGCGACGACCAGGTCCTTGATGGCGCCGAGCGTCTCCCGGCCGGGCTCGTCCACATAGCGTTCCAGGCTCTCGATCTCGTCGCAGATGCGCTGCAGCGGCCGGCGCGAGTTGCGCAGATGCGCGAACAGGTTCTGCGGGTGCTGGAAGAAGGCGTGCAGGCGGCTCGAATAGAGGTCCGAGATGGCCAGCGAGCCCGCATGGTTTATGGAATCGATGGCCAGGTCGTGCGCTTCCCGCGCCAGCTCGAACCGGAACGCCGGGATCCGCTCGAAGATCAGCTCCTCGGCGTTGCGCTCGAGCTTCGCCGGGATCGACCACGACAGATAGGCCCCGACCACGCCGCTCGACACCACCAGCACGAACAGCGTCCAAAGCGACCACTCGAAGGCGCTGTCCGGCAGCGAGGCGCCGGTGTGAACCACGAAGACCGCGATCACGAAGTAGCCCATATAGGTGTGGGCCTTCATCCAGGTCGTGGCGCGGCCCCAGGTGAGGGCGGGAAACTTCTTCCGGACGTGGAACAGCAGCTGCACGACCATGCCGACGGCGAGGATCCAGCCGTCGAGAAGCCTGGGATCCCGGAGGGCGGCGTCGTAGAGGCCGACCAGCCAGTAGAAGAAGCCGAGGGCGCCGAGGGTGAGCGCGATGTTTGCAAGGCAGCGGTGCATCGCTATTGCGAGATCTCGAACCAGTCGGACAGCGCCTGCGGGCTCTGAATGTCGATGCGCACCAGCGCGTCGTGCGGGCAGGCCCGCTTGCAGGCCGGTCCGCCGCTCTGGCCCGCACACAGATCGCACTTGGTGGCGCGCAGGACCGGCACGCCCTCGTCGTCGACGAGGAAGGCGCCGCTGGAATCGCGCACCTCCTCCATGCGGATGTTGTCGTAGGGGCAGGCGCTGGCGCAGGTGGCGCAGCCGATGCAGGTGGCGTCGTCGATGACCACGGAGCCGGTCTCGGCATCGCGATGGATGGCGCCGGTCGGGCAGTCGATCAGGCAGACCGGGTCGGCGCAATGCATGCAGGCATTGGCGATCATCAGGTTCTGCAGGGTCTTCCCGCGCCGCACGAAGCGGGGAATGTTGTCGTGGGTGGCGGCGCAGGCCCGCACGCACTCGTCGCAGTTGACGCAGCGGTCGGTGTTGATGGCCATGGCCTTGGTGCCGTTGACGAACCGGTTGTCCACGGAGAAGTCGAGGATCGACTGCGCCGGATGGAAACCGTTGGCCCCGCGGCGCCCGGCCTTGGCGCCGTTCGCGGCCGGCGGCCGGCGGCCCGTCCGGGCCTCGCTCGGCAGGCCCGGCAGCACGTAGCGCTCGGCGATCGGCGCCGGGATGCGGATGATATCCACATAGCCCATCGCGCGCAGGCTCTGCGGCGACGTGCGCCCGCCATTGCCCTGCCGGCCGGCGGCGATCTCGGTCAGGCCGAACACGTCGCCCTTCGTCAGATGGCCGACGGTCTTCTCGCCGTGGCCGATCCGCTCGCTGACGCGCGCGAAGCCCGAATGGACGAGCAGCAGGTCGTCCAGATAGTGGTCCTGCTCCAGCACGATGGGCTCGTTCTCCATGACCCGCTCGCGGCCGTGCTCGCCGGCGATCTCGCGCTGGTAGCGATGGGCCCAGTCGAACTTGCCGTGGGTCTCGAACTGGCAATGGGCGGAGATCAGGTCGAGCGTGGCGTCGTCGACATGGTCGAACAGCCAGGAGCCGCGCAGCCCGGCCTGCAGGCTGCGCGTGCGGTAGAGCGCGTCGGTGTGGGCGCGGAACGCGTCCGACCATTGCCGCATGTCGCGCAGCCCCGGCCAGCTCAGCTCCAGCAGCACCGTGCCGTCCTCGTCCGCCGAAACCGTGTGGCCGCGCGGGCTGCGCGCCAGCGCCGCCGCCACGCCGAACATCTCGTTGGCGCCGAGCCGCTGCGGGGCGCCGCGGGCCGCCTCCGCCTTCACCGCGCCGCGCAGTACCACGAATACGGAATGCCCGTAGTCGCCCCGCTGGAACACCGTGTCGCCGCGGCGGTAACGCACCAGCCGCGTGTCGTTGGCGACGATGTCGGCCAGCGCCAGATCCTCCGGGAACGCCCGCGGATCGATGTCCTTGAAGACGGGGAGCGCCAGCACGCCCCTCAGGATGCGCACCGGAAGCCGCTCGGTGCCGAAAGGCTTGTCCCAGCGGCGAGGTCTGTCGACTTGCTGAACCCGTGTCAATCGCTTCTCCACATGCACGCACCCGGCGGCGCCGGGGCGCGTCTATTTGGGCGGCTCGCCCTTGTACTTGTCGGCCTTGGGGATCATCGGATCCAGGCCGGCGAGCTTGCTGCCGTCGTTCTTGGCCAGCAGCCGCAGGGTTTCTTTGACGACGTTGTCGGCCGCCTCGGTCAAAGCCGCGTTGTTCTTGAGCTTCAGCCCCGCCGAATGGCCCCATTTGACGATGTTGGCGAGCTCCGGCACGCCCGGGGCCGCTTTCGCCGCCTCGGCCATCTTCTTGCGCGCATCGTCCGCGCGGCGCGCCATCTTGAAGGCGTAGGTCTTTCTGGTCGTGGCGACGCCGACGGCGCGCAGCGCCGTCTCGAGCTCGACGGCGAGCCCGACCACATACATCAGGCGCCTGCGGTTCGGCTTCGCCTCGACGTTCGACTTGCCCTTCGAGTACCAGAGGTTGTGCCGCACCTCGCCCTGCGACCAGGAGACCAGCTCGAAGGGGCTGCCCGCGGGATGGCCGCCCACATTGACCAGCTTCTCCTGCGGCACGACGTGGCAGCTGTAGCAGTTCTTCGCCAGCTTATAGAGCGCGTGCGGCCGGATCATGCCGAGCGACTCCGACTTCTTCCAGCGCGCCGCCGCCTCGGCCTTGGATTCCAGCTCCGGCTTGCCCTTGCCGCTGAAGCCGCTGTGCACCATTTCCCAGTCCTTGCCCGCGGAGTGGCAGGACTCGCAGGAGATGCCGGAGATCGGCGTCGGCTTCTTCTTCTTCAGGCGGCTGGTGAAGTGGCAGCTCAGGCACAGGCTCTTCGACTTGATCCGCTTGATCTTCATCTTGCGGGCGATCGTGCGCGCCTCCTTGCTGCGCGGCATGTCGCGGAAGGTCGAGAAATGGTGGCTCTTCTTCCAGGCCTCGGTCTCGTCCTTGTGGCATTCGGCGCAGGCGTTCGGGCCGATCACCTTCTTCAGGTCGAGCTCCGCGCGCGCCGCGCCCGTCAGGCCAAACGAAAACGCAGACCAGATACAGACGATCCCCAGGATCCGAAATAGTATGCACGCACCGTGCGGCACCATGCGCTTCAACCCCATACTATTTGCAGTACTTCTTTTCAGAAAACGCGGGATGGATTTGCTGAGTCCAATCGAAATTGGGACAGTGCTGCGATCTCTCCAATCGTCAGCGGCGCAGCCGAAGATCCCCGCTGCAAATCCGTGATGGTTCTATAGATCGTGCATAAAGCTGAGCTAAAATATCGCTCAATGTAGTGCTCGATGTCTCACTACAAGCTCGCAACATAAGCGTACTCTCCCCGTTACCGACGCCATGAGATGGCGCGCTGACAGCATAGCGCCCCTATTTCGCCGTTTATTGGTCTTGTCTATATTGATTTTGAGCACAGCGAACACTCAGACCCAACTCGCTTGTGATTCTCAAACACCAATTTGGCGATTCATTGACTGAATCTGAACGAGTTTTGGACGATTCGGCGCGCACCCTCAGGGCCTGCACCGGTCGCAACAGCGCTTGCAACGCCGCAAGCGATCGCTACCTTTGAAGGTGGTGGCTGCGGGCCTGACGGCGAACGCTGGTGAGCCTCACCGTCAGGCAACCGCAACCTGGCGCGGGGCAGCGGATTTTTGCAGGTGCAGGGACTTCTGCCCCGCGCCAAAACCGAGCCTTCAAACTGCGCGATCTCGTCTCTTTTCGGCACTTTCGGCGCCGCGCGCATGGCCGCGCTGCGGTCCGCCGTTCGAGGCACCGCTCAGGGGCGTGCCGACTCCCCGCTTTAGACTCCCTCACACTCTACGGCCGCCGGCATGCCCTTGACGGGCCGTTCGGCCGTTACGCCTACACCCAAGGAGCCTTCGCGCCACTCTGCAACCCGCCATGCGGCCTGAGCCGGCATCGGCGTCCGACCGTCACGCCGCTCGAGGCGGCATGCGGCCGTTCGTTCTGGGCGCGAGAGCTTGGCTTCCCCGTCCTTGTTCCGCGACGCCGCCGAGGGGCTTCTGGAAGGGCCCTCTTGTGACGCGCAGGAGCATCCTAGCGGCGAATTGTGTCATGAACGCGCAAAGCCGGCTGATTTCTCGGCCTTTTTTCTCAAGCTCGGCGGGCCGTGCCTGCCGGTCGATCAGACGGGAGATCGATTTCGCGAGCCGGCGCGCAGCCTTGCCGCCGTGGGCGGCGATGTCGTCGTATCGCGCACGACCAGCTCGGCGGCGAGCGCGGTGGCGTGCGAGACCGGCCTGCCGGCCAGCTTTTCCAGCAGATACTCGGCGGCGCGCCGTCCCATTTCTCGGGATGGAACATGGATGGTGGTGAGCGCGGGCCTGAGCTGGGCCGTCAGGGGCAGGTCGTCGAAGCCGGTGATCGAGACGTCGTCGGGCACCGAGATCCCGAGATCCGCGCACGCGAAGAGCGCCCCATAGGCCAGAACGTCGTTGCCGCAGACGATGGCGGTGGGCCTGGGATCGGTCTCCATCAGCGCTTGCAAGGCATGCCGGCCCTCGTCGATGTCGTATTTGCGCTCCATGAGCAGGGACGGCTCCAGCGCCAGCCCATGGTCCTGCAGCCCCGCGCGCAGGCCCTCGACCCGCTCGCGCGCGCGGTCGTTGTGCTCGGTGATGCCGGCGATCATCGCAATGCGCCTGTGGCCCAGGCCGATCAGGTAGTGGGCGATCCTGCGCGTCGCGGCATGGTTGTCGAAGCCGACGCAGGCATGCGCCGCCTCCGCCTTGTAGGTCCAGGTGTTGACGCAATGGGCGTTGCTGCGCGCCAGCAGGTCGTAGGTCGCCGGCGCATGGTCCTCGCCGATCAGCATCATGCCGTCGACGCCGCGCTCCAGCAGGCGGCGCACCTGCTGGGCCTCGTGCTCCAGGTCGTAGCCCGACAGCGCCACCAGCAGCGTGTAGCCGGCATCGTGAAGCCGCCGCTCGAAGGCGTCGATGCCGACCGCGAAGATGGCGTTCTCCAGCGTCGGAAGCACGGTGCCCACGGTGAGGGAGCGAAGGGAGCGCAGCGAGCGGGCGGCGCCGTGCCGCACATAGCCGAGCGCGCCGATCTGCCGCTCGACCTTGGCGCGCAGCGCCGCGCTGACGGACCTGTCGTCGTTCAGCACGCGCGACACGCTCGCCGTCGACACGCCGGC
>JAKSBI010000809.1 GCA_022361215.1 Hyphomicrobiales bacterium
GGACTTTGTAGGGCGGGGCTGGGCCTTGCTGTTTTTTTGTCGCTCACGGCTATTCCTCGCTGCGCTCGGGCCTGCGCGGGCGCCCTCGACCAGGACCGGTTCCCGGGTTGTCGACTCACGAGCCGTTGAGGACCCGTGTCGCGAGGCGATGGGTCTACCATCGGTCTCGGGGTGCCATGCGGACGGGGTTGGGTGTATGGCTGTTTTTTTGTCGCTCGCGGCTATTCGGCGCTTCGCGCCGGCCTCCGCGGGGGCGCCCTGACCGGGCGGCGCGCAGTCGCGCGCTCGGCCCTGACGGGCCGGCTCACAGTCCCATTGCACGGCCCGTCCGCATGGCACCCCGAGACCGATGATAGAACTGTCGAGAGGCAGCATCGGTCCTTAACGGCTCGTGACTCCGCCGCGCGGGAACCGGTCCTGGTCGAGGGCGCCCGCGCAGGCCCGAGCGCAGCGAGGAATAGCCGCGAGCGAAAAAAACCGCCACACGGCTAATCCCTACCCCACCGCCCTAAAGCTGCGCCGGATACGACCTCACGAGCTTCGACCGCAGCGCCTCGATGGCGTCCTCGTCGCGGCTTTCGCGCGGCAGATCGATGCGGATGTCGGCGAGCACGCTGGCCGGGCCGGGGGTCAGGAGCACCAGGCGGTCGGCGAGCTCGAGGGCCTCGCGCAAGTTGTGCGTGACCAGCACCGCGGTGGTGGGCCGGCTGGACCAGACGCGCACCAGGAGGCGGCGCAGGCGGGCCGCGGTCGGCTCGTCCAGCGAGACGAAGGGCTCATCGAGCAAGAGCACGTTGGGCAGCGACGCGAAGGCGCGGGCCAGCGAGACGCGCCGGGCCAGACCGAGCGACAGCTCTCCGGGGAAGCGGTCGAGCACGTCGGCGAGGCCCAGCTCCTCGGCAAGCTCTCGCAGGTCATCGTCGCTGAAGGCCTCGGCTGCGGTGAGAGAGATGTTCTGGCGCACGCTGCGCCAGGGCAGGAGCTGCGGCTCCTGGAACACGAAGCCGACCCGCGGCGCCTCCGACCATTGCACGGTGCCCTCATAGGCCGTGTCGAGCCCCGCGAGAATGCGCAGGATGGTGGTCTTGCCGCAGCCCGAGGGGCCGATCAGGACGGTGAAGCTGTCGCGCTCGATGGCGAGCTCCAGCCCGCGGACCGCGGTCTGCGCGCGGCCGTTCGCACCCGGATAGGCCTTCTCGCCGATCCGGATCTCAAGCTGGCTTGAGTCGCCAGCGGGTCGCGCGCCGTTCAAGGGGCTGCACCATGCCAAGTTCGACAACGAGCATCACGGCCACGAAGGCCAGGGTGTAGCCGAGAATAGCCGTGACGTCGAAGAGCTGGAAATAGAGATGGAGCTGGAAGCCGACCCCGTTGGAGCGGCCGAGCAGCTCGACCACGAGCACGATCTTCCAGATGAGCGCGATGCCGGAGCGGGCGGCGGCGGCGAAATAGGGCTGGAGCTGCGGCAGGGTGACGTGCCGCAGCGTCTCGGCACGCGACATGCGGAAGGCCCGCGCCATGTCGTCGAGCCCGGTGTCGAGGGCACGGGCGCCCTCCCGCACCGTCACCACCACGTTGGGGATCTTGTTGATGGCCACGGCCGCGATGGCCGCCACCTCGGTCAGCCCGGCCCAGATATAGGCCAGGATGATGACCACCAGGGCCGGCACGTTCAGGAACAGGATCAGCCAGGGATCGAGCAGGCGGTCCGTGGCCTTGGAGCGCCCCATGGCAAGGCCGACGGCGCTGCCGATCACCATGGCGAGCGCGAAGGCGGCAGCCACGCGCCAGAGCGTGATCGCCAGATGCCAGGGCAGCGCGCCGCTCGCCGTTTCCGCGACAACGAACGACAACACTTCGAGAGGGCCGGGGAAGAGCCGGCCGCCCGCGACCATGGCGCCGAGCGCCCAGGCCGCCACCAGAGCGACCAGGGACAGCACCGCGTAGTATCGCTTCGCCATGGTCTAGGGCGGGCTCATGGGGCCAGCGCCACGCCAGAAGGTGCCCGCCGCCAGGCTCTCGCCCGGACCGACGAGCTTCGCCCCGCCGAGCTTGGCCAGCACGCCGAAGAGCAGGGCCGCGTCGGCGCCGTCCGCCGTCGTCCCGGGCTTCGGGATGCCTTCGCGGAAGCGGTCGCGCAGCGCGCGCCAGGTGCCGTCGTCGCCGGCGCGCATCAGCGGCCGCAGCCGCTGCCACTCCGCCTCCGACCCGGCCAGCAGCGCATTGGCCTCGGCGCTCGCCTTCAGGAAGCCGGCGATCAGCTCCGGGTTCTTCCTCGCCCAGGCTTCGCTGAAGACGTAGCCGATCATGGGCAACCGCCCCTGGGCGCCGAGGCCCGCCATGGCGGCGTGCACGTCCACCAGACGCCGAAAGCCGTGGGCCTCGAGCCGCGCGCAGAAGTGCCAGTAGTTCAGCACCGCATCGAGCTCGCCCTGGCGCGCCTTCTCGGCCAGGAGCGGCGGCGCGCCGAACACCTGGCGCGTCTCTGAGATCAGGTCGATGCCGGCCGACCGGCGGGCGAAGGCCGTGAGCAGCAGCCAGCTCTTGTCCAGCGGCCCGCCGGCAACGCCGACGGTGCGGCCCTTCAGGTCCGCCAGGCCTTCGATCTTGGACGCCTCGGGCACCATGACGGCACCGAGCGCCGTCGAATAGGGCGCCAGCGTGAAGTCGGCGCCCGTCCGGCGCTGGCGCGAGACCCACAGCCAGTCGGAGACGATGACGTCGGTGGAGCCCGCCTGCAGCGCCACCTTGGTGGCCAGGGTGCTGGCGAGCGGCGTCACGCTCAGCCTGAGGCCGTGCTTCCGGTCCAGCCCGTGATGCGTGATGACGTCGATGACCCAGCTCACGGTGCCGAACTTCAGCACCGCCACGCGAAGGGCCTGGCCCGTGTCCGAAGCGGATGCGGGCACCGAAGCGAGCCACAGGACGAGAACAACGCCAAAAACGCGCATGGCCCGGACCTTGTCTTGCAAACGACTGCCGTGATTTCCCGCTAGCATGCCGGCCGTGCCCATGAAAGCCACCAAAAAGGAGGGAGCGGGTGCCGAGCGGAGATGTGCACGGCTCCCGGCCTGCGCTCAGCCGTGTCCGGGATTTTCGGGGCGTGTCGATCTGCATGGCAGGCGCGGCCTTGGTTTCTTGCCTGCCATGTTGCGACCGGACAGCATTTCGGGTGGTCTACCGCGCCCTCGATTTTCGTCATGCCCGGACCTGATCCGGGCATCCATTCCACTGGCCCCTCAGCGAGATCGAGAGGCAAATGGTATGGA
>JAKSBI010000866.1 GCA_022361215.1 Hyphomicrobiales bacterium
GATGGGCATAGACCCAGCCCGAGCCCGGCGTCGCCTTGAAGCCGCCATAGCACCATCCGCCATTGAAGAAGAGGCCGTCGACCGGGGTCGTAGAGATGATCGGGCTGCCGTCCATGGACATGTCGTTGATGCCGCCCCAGTGGCGCAGCAGGCGGACGCGGCTGAGCGACGGGAAGAGCGAGACGGCGCTGCTGGCCACATCGGTCATCACCGGCAGGTTGCCGCGCTGGGCATAGCTGTTGTAGCCGTCGAGATCGCCGTTGAAGACGAGCCCACCCTTGTCCGACTGCACGATGGAGAAGTGTCCCGCGCCATAGAGCACGACGGTGTCGAGGAAGGGCTTCACCGGCTCGGTGACGAAGGCCTGCAGGACGTGGCTCTCGATGGGCAGCCGGAGGCCGGCCAGCGCGCCGACCTGGCTGGACCGTCCCGCCACGACGATGGCGACCTTGCCCGCGCGGATCGGCCCGCGCGCGGTCTCGACGCCCGTGACGCGGCCCTTCTCGATCCGGAAGCCCGTGACCTCGCAGTTCTGCACGATGTCGACGCCGCGCCGGTCCGCGGCCCGCGCGAAGCCCCAGGCGACCGCGTCGTGGCGCACGGTGCCGCCCCGGCGCTGAAGCAGGCCGCCGCGGATCGGAAAGCGCGCGGCGTCGGAGAAATCCGCGGCCGGGATCAGCTCGCGCACCTGCTCGCGGTCCAGCAGCTCGGCGTCGACGCCGTTGAGCCGCAGCGCGTTGCCCCGGCGCGAGAGCGCGTCCCGCTGGCCCGGGTTGTGAAACAGCGCCAGCACGCCGCGCTGGCTGACCATGGCGTTGTAGTTCAGGTCCTGGGACAGGCCCTCCCAGAGCTTCAGGGAGTGCTCGTAGAGCTGGATGTTGGGCTCCAGCAGATAGTTCGACCGGATGATGGTGGTGTTGCGGCCGATATTGCCGTTGCCGAGATAGCCGCGCTCCAGCACCGCCACATTGGTGACGCCGTGATTGCGGGCGAGGTAGTAGGCGGTCGCCAGCCCATGCCC
>JAKSBI010000562.1 GCA_022361215.1 Hyphomicrobiales bacterium
GCCGCGGCGGGCGACGATCTGGACGCCGACGGGGAGCGGGCCCGCGCGGGTCACCGGCACGGTGACGGCGGGCATGCCCGTGTGGGTCCAGAGGCGCTGGGCCAGGCGCGAGCCGGTGTGGCCTTCGCCCAGGCGCGGCGGCAGCTCGGTGGCGGCGGCGGTCAGGAAGACGGCGTTCTCGGGCAAGAGGCGGTCGAGCGCGACGACGATCTCGTTGCGCCGCTGCAAGGCCCGCGCATAGTCGGCGTCGCTCACGGCGCGGCCGGCGTCGACCAGCCCCTGGAACACCTCGCTCATCTTCTCGGGCGCGCGGTCGCGGTCGGCCCCGTGATGGTCGGCGATGGCGCGGTTCAGGATGGTCTGGTGGGTGTCGCCCTCGTCCTGCAGGCTGTCGGGCAGGGTCAGCTCCGCGACCGCGATCCCCCGGCTCTCCAGACGCGCGGCGGCGGTGTCGAGGGCCTGCTCGACCTCGGGCGCGAAGGGCGCCTCGGTCCAGGACGGCAGGCGCAGGACACGCAAGGCCCCTGCCCCTCCGCTCCCCTCCAGCCCCGGCACGAACAGGCTGGCGGCGAAGACCGCGTCATCCACCGTGCGGGTGATGAAACCGAGATGGTCGAACTGCTCGCACAGGATCATGACGCCGGCGGCGCTGATGGCGCCCCAGGTCGGCTTGTAGCCGACGGCGCCGCAATAGGCGGAGGGGCGGATGATGGAGCCGACGGTCTGGGAGCCCAAGGCCACGGGCAGCGCGCCGCCGCCGGTGATCGCCGCCGAGCCGCTGGAGGAGCCGCCGGGGGAGCGCTCCTTGTCGTGCGGGTTGCGGGTCGGGCCCGGGAACGACATGGCGTATTCGGTCGAGACCGTCGTGCCCACGATGAGCGCGCCCGCCCGGCGCAGGATCGAGACCATGTTGCAGTCGCGCTCGGGCACGCGGCCTGCATGAATGCGCGACCCCCAGGCGCATTCCATGCCGGCCACGTCGTAGATCTCCTTCACCGCCACGGGCACGCCGTGGAGCGGCCCGCGCGTGCCCTCGGGCAGCGCGTCGAGCCTTTCGGCCTGCGCCAGCACCGGCTCCGGCCGGAAGTCGACGAAGGCGCGGACGGTGCCCTCCACGGCCTCGACCGCGGCGATGGCCTCCTCGGCGACCGCACGGCAGGTGACGGCGCCCGTCCGGGCTTGGCCGGCGATGGTTCTGGCAGTTTCCCTCATAATTTCCTCCAAGATCTTCATTCTCATTGTCAACGACCGGACAGACCGAGGCCGGGAAGCGCCCTACACTCCTCCGTTCACGGTCGCCCGATGCCCGCCGAAAACCTCGATTTGCGGATTGGGTCGGGGGACGACGGGGGCCGTGTTCACCATGGAGCCGGGGCCGGCGGGTCCGCAAGCCCGTCAACGTATGGCACAGGCCAGCTCCTGACGACCGTTTTGGTTGTCAGGGGACAGCCTGGAAAATCAATGAAAAACAAATGCGTTGCTCAAACTTTTTCAACAGGAGGGGACACATGAAGCGTTTACCCCCAACGCTCGCTCTCGTCACGCTGCTGGTGGCGCTCGCGGCCTTCACGCCGAGAGCCTATGCCGCCGATCCGATCAAATGGCGGATCCAGACGGCATTGCCCGCCGCCAGCATGTATATGGACATCCTGAAAACCTTCGGCGCCAATGTCGACGCCATGTCCGGCGGCCGGCTGAAGACCGAGCTGCTGCCCGTCGGGGCCGTGGTCGGCTTCTTCGAGGTCATGGACGCGGTCGACAAGGGCATCGTCGAAGGCGGCTTCACCTGGGCCCATTTCTTCTCCGGCAAGCGCCCGGCGGCCTATCTCTTCGCCGATCAGCCGACGGTCGGCGGCATGGACCAGTTCACCTATCTGGCCTGGTTCTACGAGGGCGGCGGCAACGAGCTCTACAAGGCCTTCATCGATGAGGACCTGAAGGCCAACATGGTGGCCTTCATCAACCTGATGTCGGGCGGCCAGCCGCTCGGCTGGTTCAAGGAGCCGATCGCCAGCCTGGCCGACTTCCAGAAGCTGAAATACCGCTCGCCTCCGGGCCTGACGGGCGAGCTGTTCACAGGGATGGGCGTCTCGGCCGTGGCCCTGCCGGGCGGCGAGCTGGTGCCCGCGGCGCAGCGCGGCGTCATCGACGCGGCCGAATGGATCAACCCGGGCGAGGACATCCGGCTCGGCCTGCACCAGGTCTGGAAGCACTACTACCTGCAAGGCTTCCACCAGGCCTCCGACCTCGGAAGCATCATCATCAACAAGGACTTCTGGAACAAGCTGCCGCCGGACCTGCAAGCCATCATCAGGGTGGCGGCCAAGGCCTCGGTGACGGACTCCATTGCAGTGAACATCCACCGCAATGCCGCCGCCGTGAAAGAGCTGCAGGAGAAGCACGGCGTGCAGATCCACGATACGCCGCAGGATCTCTATCCGGCGTTCCTGAAATCGTCCAAGGCCGTGATGGAGAAATACTCGGCCAAGGACGCCTTCTTCAAGAAGGTGGCGGACTCGCAGAAGGCCTTCGCGGAGCTGACCGTGCCCTATTGGACGAAGCTTCTCGGCCTCTACCACTCGCTCGGCGAGGCCGCGATCGACAAGAAGAAGTAGGGGGCGATCCCTACGGTTCCGGGCCACGGGACGCGGGAGGGCGCAAGCCGCGCCCTCCCCGTCCCGAGGCCGCGTTCGTGCGTAGGGTGGCCGGCGGCCGTGCTACGCGCGCCGCTCGCGCCTCTACTTTCGCCAGAGGGATTTGGTTCGATGGAGCCCATCCACACTCTCTCGTCATTCCTGCGAAAGCAGGACTCCATTGGCGGTAGCAGCAGAGCGAAGGACCCTGACGGTGTTGCACGAGAAGCTCGAACTTGAGCCGATGGTCCCTGCCGCATGGCGATGTGGAATGGATTCCCGCTTTCGCGGGAATGACGGAGATGGGCGGCACGCCAGATCGCCGGTCGCTCGGGCCGGCGCGCCCCATCGATGAGGAAAGACGCTAGCAAGGAGATGGGACCCTGACCGGCACCGACGTCAAACCGGCCGACCGCATCCCGCCGCCGTTCGGCCCCATCGTTCGCACCCTGGATACCGTCAGTATCTGGTCGGGGCGGCTCTTCGCCTGGCTGATCGTCCCCATGGTCGTCTGCCTCGTCTACGAGGTGTTCGCGCGCTACCTGTTCTCGGCGCCGACGGTCTGGGCCTACGACATGACCTACATGCTCTACGGCAGCCATTTCATGCTGGGCGCCGCCTACACGCTTGCCGTTCAGGGCCATATCCGCACCGACTTCTTCTACCGGCTCTGGCCGCCGCGCTGGCAGGGCGCCGTGGACGCCA
The DNA here is from genome assembly GCA_022361215.1 of Hyphomicrobiales bacterium. Lineage (GTDB taxonomy): Bacteria > Pseudomonadota > Alphaproteobacteria > Rhizobiales > Methyloligellaceae > JAKSBI01. The sequence goes on from JAKSBI010000562.1 coordinate 3,339, forward strand.
TTCTCTACGCCTGCCTGTTCTTTCCGGGCATCGGGTTTTTTCTCGTGGAATCCACGGACTTCGCCGTCACCTCCTGGGTGCGCCAGGAGCTCGGCATCTCAAGCCCCTGGAACCCGCCGATCTACCCGTTCAAGACCGTGATCCCGGTCACGGCCGCGCTTCTGATCCTTCAGGGCATTTCCGAGTTCATCAAGAGCCTCTACGCCGTCATCCACGGGGAATGGCCATGAGCCCCGAAATCCTCGGCCTGGTCTCGCTGGCCGCGCTCTTCATCGGCATCTTCATCGGCTTCCCGATCTCCTTCACGCTGCTCTTTCTGGGCCTCGTCTTCGGCTATGTCGGCTTCGGCCAGACCGTCTTCTACCTGATGGTGCTGCAGACCTTCATCGTCATGCGCGAGCCGCTCTTGGCCGCGGTGCCGCTGTTCCTGTTCATGGGCTACATCCTGGAGCAGGCGGGGCTGATGGACAGATTGTTCACCGGGTTCAGGCTGATGCTGGCCTCGGTGAAGGGCTCGCTCTACATCGCCGTGCTCACCACGGCGACGCTCTTTGCCGCGGCCACCGGCATCGTCGGCGCCTCGGTCACGATCCTGGGCGTGATGGCGGCGCCGATCATGCGCCGCAGCGGCTACGACCCGCGGCTGAGCGCGGGCTCGATCGCGGCGGGCGGCACGCTCGGCATGCTGATCCCGCCGAGCATCATGCTGGTGGTCATGGGGCCGGTGGTGGGCGTGCCGATCACGGAGCTGTTCGCCGCCGCCGTCCTGCCGGGCATCCTGCTCGCCAGCCTCTACACGATCTACGCCGTCGCCCGCTGCTATCTCCGCCCCGAGCTCGGCCCCGCGCTGCCGGAGGAGGAGCGGGCCGCGTCGGCCTTCGAGATCCTGCGGGAGCTGGTGATCGGCATCATCCCGCTGGCGGTGCTGATCCTGGCGGTTCTGGGCAGCATCCTCGCCGGCCTGGCCACGCCCACGGACGCCGCGGCCATGGGCGCCATGGGCGCCTTCCTGCTGGCGCTCGCCTACCGCCGCCTGACCTGGGAGAAAATGCAGCAGGCGGTCTACCGCACCATCGTCACCTCGAGCATGATCCTGCTGCTGGTGGCGGCCTCGAACTTCTACGGCGCCGTCTTCGCCCGGCTCGGCACGGCCACCATGATCGCCGAGACCCTGCTCGCCATCGACCTGCCGCCGACCGTGCTGCTGGTGATGATCCTGGGGCTCATCTTCCTGCTCGGCTGGCCGCTCGAATGGGTACCGATCGTGCTGATCGTGATCCCGATCCTGCTGCCGGCGGTGGCCAAGCTCGGCATCGATCTGGTCTGGTTCTGCACGCTGGTGGCGGTCTGCCTGCAGACCGCGTGGCTGTCGCCGCCCGTGGCGCTCTCCGCCTACTACATCAAGGGCGTGGTGCCGAGCTGGGACCTGCGCGACATCTATCTCGGCATGCTGCAGTTCATGGCCATCCAGGTCATCGGGCTGCTGATCGTGCTGTTCTTCCCGCAGATCGCGCTGTGGCTGCCGGAGCTGCTGTTCCGCACGGGATAGGGGCTGGCAGCGCGCACGCTCACCCCCGTTATTCCCGCTTTCGCGGGAATAACGGAGTGTTGGGAGCGGGCCCGGATGAAGCGGAAAATCCGGCGCCAATCGGCCCAGGTTAAATCCGGATTATTTTTTTCATTCGAATGCGATGGTTAGCGAGAGCTGAGCCGGATTGGTCAAGGAATCATTGCCAAACCGCCTTTGTTTACGGAATCGGGCCTGTTAGGCCCCCGATATCAATCAATGTTACCAGGCGTTAGGTTTTTGGCCATTTCTTGTTAAGCCTGCTGATTTACTCGTTGTTGAAGCTCATCGACCAGACTCGTACTCGCCTTCGGGAGCAACCGCCTCCCAATACACAAAGATACAAGTATATCGGCAAGCAATGGGATTGAGACAATTGCGGAGCCGAAGAGGGAAAAGAGGACAAGAGTGAGATGGCAAGGATGGACTTTTCAATCGTTGAGCAGGCCGAAACGGCTGCGCAGACGGGGGCTTCGGACGCTTTGTTCGAGCTGGGTCTGATGTACTGCACGGGACGCGACATGGAGCCGGATCTCGTGACCGCCCACAAATGGTTCAATCTGGCGGCGCTCAAGGGCAACACCGCCGCGCGCGACTATCGCGTGGAGCTGGCCCGCGAGATGAGCGAGGCCCAGATCGCCGCGGCGCAGAAAAGCGCCCGCGAGTGGCTGGCGGCACACTGACGCACTCTAAGAGCGATCATGCCCGGCGGACTCTTCCGCCGGGACGCCGCCCACACGGTCGGCATCCAAGAGTTGGGGGCATTTGCGACGGTATGGGCCCGTAGCCGGTCGCTCAAATGCGAAAGCACCCCTCAGGGTGCTCTCTAAATTATTATTAATGAGACTCGGTTCGTTGGTTCTGTTATTATTGCGCACCGGGTGTGGTCCATCTCCACCGGC
>JAKSBI010000278.1 GCA_022361215.1 Hyphomicrobiales bacterium
AGGTCAAGCAACGCAATGCCGCCGTTTTTGGACAAGGCACCTACGGCGTGACCGACCAGCTGGTCCTGACGCTTGGCGCGCGTTACGACTACGTCAAAAAAGACCTGCAGCAATCGGACCCGACTCAGCCTGCGGCTCCGGAAGGAACGGCGTCCGAAACGTTCACGGCGTTCTTGCCGAAAGCGGCGATCGAGTATCGCTGGACACCGGATTTCAACACCTACGTCACTGTCGCGCACGGCTACAAGCCTGGCGGCTTTCCCGTTTTCAATACCGGAAACCGGTCGGCCACGGATCCATATGATTCCGAATACACCTGGAACTATGAGGTCGGCGCCAAGGCGTCGCTGCTAGCCGACCGCCTGCTGTTGGGCGCGTCCGCGTTCTACATCGACATCGACAATCAGCAGATCCGGACCTCCACGCGGCCCGGACTTGCCCCGGTAGAAAACATCCGCAAATCCCGCAGCATCGGCTTCGAACTGTCGGCATCCGGGCTGGTGACGCCCGAGTGGGAAGTCTTCGGCGATTTCGGTTTCACCGACGCCAAAGTCGAGGATATCGGCGACCCAACCATCATCTCCACGTTCAATGGTGCACGCCCAGCCCATGTGCCGCGCTATGAGGCGACGCTGGGGACTCAGTACAAAGGTCAGTCCGGCCTGTTTGTCCGCGCATCGGGCACGTTGACCGGACCGTATTACTTGAACAGCCAAAACACCACCAAACAAGAGAGCTTTCTGCTTCTTGATGCGAAGGTCGGTTGGGAATTCGACAACTTCAACGTCTATGGCTTCGTCGAGAACATCCTGGACGAGGAGTACCTGACCCGATCCTTCAGCGGCACGCTGCCCGGCCAGGGCAATGTTGGTCGCCAGGGCGCTCCCCGTACGTTCGGCGTCTTCGTCTCCGCGCAATTCTAGTCCGCAACACAGGCTATTCGGACTGAAACCGACATGACCAAAACCGCGAATACAGTTGTGGATCTCCTGCGCGGCGGGGCGTCGAGCGACAATAGAGGATCCCGTCAGTTGCTCCGGGATGGTTCATGGACGGGTCATCCCTACGCTGCCCTGTGGGAGCGCTCGGGCCGCGTCGCGGCCGCGCTGCGGCGGCGCGGGTTCGGGAGCGGTTCGCCGCTCGCTGCCGTGGTTGACGACCCGGGCGGGTTTCTGGTTCTGCTGTGGGCCTGTCTAAGAGCTGGGGTGCCGATCGCGCCCATGCCCGCATTGCAGGGAACC
>JAKSBI010000734.1 GCA_022361215.1 Hyphomicrobiales bacterium
GAATGTCAACGACACCTTCGGTCACCAGGTCGGCGACGCGACCATCGCCGCCGTGGCCAAGGCCGCAGATCACGACGATGCCTTTCTCGGGCGGCTGGGCGGCGAGGAGTTCGCCATGATGCTGGAGGGCAAGGGGGCTCGCGGGGCGGCCGTTGTCGCCGAGCAGATCCGTCAGCGCATCGAGGCGGTGCGCGTGCATACGAGCGTTCGCAACGTCTCGGTCACCTGCAGTTTCGGCGTCAGCGAATGGCGTCAGGGCGACAGCCTGAACACGCTCATAAAGCGGGCCGATCTGGCGCTCTACGACGCCAAGAGCCACGGCCGGAACCGCGTGGTGGTCATGAGCCCGGAGCCCTGCGCCGCGGCCTCGTAGCGCGCCAACAGGCCCTTCAGCACGCGGCTTCTTCAACCGGAAGTCCGGCCGCCTTCCACTCTGGAAAGCCATCCTCCAGACGGCGGACCCTGAAACCATTGGCGCGGAGCAGCGCCACGGCCTCGAAGGCGAGCACGCAGTAGGCGCCGCGGCAGTAGGCCACGATCTCGCGTTTGCGATCGAGCGTCTTCAGCCGACGCTTCAGCTTGTCCAGAGGCACGCTGATGGCCCCGGCAACGTGGCCGAGCGCGTATTCGTCCTCCGGCCTGACATCCAGCACCGTCACCAGGCCGTCGTCCATTCGTTGCATGAGGTCTGCGTGCGACAGGGCTTCGAGGCTGTCTCGATCGCGGAAGTAGGCGGCGACGACGCGGTCGACCTCGGCGATCTGGCGCTCGGCGATCTGTCTGAGCGCCGCCACCAGATCGAGCACGGTCGCATCGGACAGGCGATAGAGCACGAACTTGCCATCGCGGCGCGCTCTTACCAGGCCGCCGCGGCGCAGTTGCTGAAGGTGGTGCGAGGCATTCGCGACGGAGAGGCCCGTGCGGTCGGCCAGCGCCTCGACGCCGCGCTCGCCCTGGGCAAGCTGCTCCAGCAGCTCCAGCCGATGCTCGTGGCCGATGGCCTTTGCGACCATCGCGAACTGGGCGAACAGCGCGCGTTTTGGATTCGAGCTTGACATAGGACACTCTAACATTAAATCATTCAAATAATTATTTGAATGATATGTTCGGATTTCCCTTCAAACGCCGTCGATAGGGCCGTTCGCGATGAGTGATGCCGTCGTCTCCTCTGAACTGGCCATTCGGCTTGTCTGTTTCCTCGGCGTTCTTGCGCTGATGGCGTTTCTGGAATTCACCGTACCGCGTCGCCGTCAGTCCATCGGCCGGGGGAAGCGCTGGCCGAGCAATCTCGCCATCGTCGCCCTCGACACGTTGCTCGTGAGGCTCGTCTTCCCGGTGACGGCCATTGGCGTTGCGCTGCTTGCGGAGGCGCGCGGTTTCGGTCTGCTGAACATGCTCGCCGTCCCCACTTCGCTCGCCGTCCTGATCGGCGTCATCGTTCTCGATCTCGCCATCTATCTGCAGCATGTGTTGTTCCACGCGGTGCCGGCGCTGTGGCGCCTGCACCGGATGCACCATGCCGATCTCGAGTTCGACGTGACCACCGGTACGCGCTTTCACCCGATCGAGATCCTGGTGTCGATGGGGCTCAAGCTCGGCGTCATTGCAGCTCTCGGCCCGCCAGCCATTGCGGTGCTGATCTTCGAAGTTCTGCTCAGCGCGACGGCGCTGTTCAACCATTCCAACGTGCGCTTGCCGTTGCGGCTCGACCGGGTCTTGCGCTGGGTCGTCGTGACGCCCGACATGCATCGCGTGCATCACTCCGTGGTCGTGCGCGAGACCAACAGC